>JBDKLG010000306.1:0-8474 GCA_039795695.1 Bacteroidota bacterium | reverse complement strand
CTGGTTGCATGGCTGCTGATGCATTTTCTGGCTCCGGGGTTAAAAAAAATTGAGGCAGACTAACCCGATGCTGTTAAAACAAGAGCACTACTTTCCCCTTCTCAATGTCCGGGTTCTCAATCAGCTTTAATGCAGCATGAATCTCCGTAAAGGGAAAGCGATGCGTAATCATGTCTTTCACCTGCAGTTTGCCCGATTTAAAATAGTCGATTACTACAGGGAATTTATTATTGTGCAATCTTGAACCGCGCAGGTCAATTTCTCTTGCTGTAATGCTTAACTGATTGATGGCGGAAGGGTTTTTATTGAAGCCCAGTGAAATGACCCTGCCTGCCGAACAAACATAGTCAAGGGTTTTTTCAAAAGATTCAACCGTACAAACAGCATCAATAACCACGGTAGCCCCATTGCCATTGGTGAGTTCCATGATTTTTTCTTTTACAGCTGTTTTTCCGGCATGAATAATGGTGTCTGCACCATAAGCACTGGCAAAAGCCAGTTTATTGTCCATGATATCCGAAATAAAACAGGTGGCTCCCGCTAACTTAACCCTTTTTAGAATACTCAACCCAACCGGCCCCGCACCCATGATAAAAACAATATCATCGCTTGTTAAGTCGGCCCTTGAACATACCTGCTCGGCAATGGTAAAGGGTTCGATCATTACGGCTTCTTCCCAGGAAATATTATCGGGAATAGGGTAGATATTTTTCCCGGGCATCACAATATATTCCTGGTATCCCCCGTCGATATGTACGGATCTTACCTGCAGTTTACCACATACATTGGATCGGCCAATCCTGCACTGGTAGCAGGTTCCGCAACTTACCACCGGATCCATGATGACCCTGTCTCCAATGGCAAAATCTTTGATTCCTGTGCCTGTTTGAACAATTTCACCCACCACTTCATGCCCGATTACCCTGGGATATGTTGCAACGGAGGATGTTCCATGATAGATATGTACATCCGAACCGCAGATGCCTGCGGCTTTTACTTTAATCAACACTTCTTCAGGAGAAGTCATTTCCGGCATGGGCCTTTCTTCAATAACCAGCTGATTGGGCGATTGTACACATAATGCTTTCATAGATGCTGCTTTCTTTATTGTTCCTGTGCCAGTTCTTTTACCCTCTCCCATACTTTTTCATCTACCGGTATTCCCAACTGTTTATTGGCTTTTCTTTTTCTGAGCGATTGCTCTCCCGGATACTGTATTTCACTGTCCGCATCAACAAGTATGGATGCTTTTATTTGCTCAATGGTCTCATTAATAGTTTGTTCTATAAATTGTTGAGAATTTATTTTTAATGGGTCAATGGCAATAAATACCTGGTTGCTGGAGCCACTGCTTCCCTTATTGGCTTTATCAATACCTGCTGTGGCCAGCCCGCCGGATGACAAAGCTGAAATAAGGTCCAGCATAATGGCAAAGCCCGACCCTTTCCAGTAACCTATCGGTAGAATTCTCCGGGTTTCTGCAATTGCCCCGGGATCAGTGGTAAGTTTTCCTTCATGATCAAAGCCCCCCGGGTAGGGTAATGGTATTTTTTGATCCCTTGAGCCCCAAACTTTTCCGTAAGAGTATTGCGACATAGCCATATCCAAAACCAAATGCCCTCCTGCCCTGGGTATTGCCATCACAAAAGGATTGTTGCCAATGGCTTCTGATTTACCCCCCCAAACAGGCATGCAGGATTCGGTATTTGTCCAGCAGATACCGATGAATCCTTTTTCTGCGGCCTGCCATCCGTAAGCGCCTCCCCTCATCCAATGGGTGGTGTTTTTTAAACTAACCCATCCCAGTCCCTGCTGTTTCGCAATTGCAGTGGCCCTTTCCATTGCAAACAATGCATTCAGTATACCGGGGCCCATATTCCCATTGTAAATTTCAAGTGCGCCCAGGGTTAATTCAAGTGAGGGTTCTGCATCAATATCAATCAGTTTGTCGTGAATATATTCCACAAATCTTTCTACCCTGTTAATCCCATGCGAGTTCACTCCATCCAGGGTCGTTTCTGTATGGATGCGGGCACAGGTAGCTGCCTTATCCTCCCGCATACCGGCAATCATAAACGCTTTTTTAATTGTTTCCTTCATTTCTTCAAAGCTGACCCTGACCATAATTAGCAATATTTAATCATTGATATTTTGCTTAAATGTAATTGTTTTACCCTGTTTTTCCGGCAATGCAAAGGGTATTTAAGCCGATTATTTACGCCATCGTTTTAGTAGGTAAAATTCGCAGATGATCCAATTCGTTTTTTTGCAAATTGAGCACAGTCATTAACTTTGCAGCATGTTATGGAATGATTTATATGGGGGTGCTCATAAACCCCGGGAAGAAGCTGAAGCCGATGTCGATGTACTTACCGAATTGGCTTCTGCTTACCAGATTGTTGTTTGGAACGATGAGGTAAACAGTTTTGAATGGGTAATCGAAACCCTGGTTAAAATATGTCACCACAGTCCCGAACAGGCCGAACAATGTGCCATGCTGATACATACACAGGGAAAATACGCCGTTAAAAAAGGAGATTATGATACCCTGAAACCCATGTGTGATGCAATAACAGAAAGGGGAATTGGTGCTACACTTGAAATAATTGCCGGTTAAGCCATCTGATTAAGTAGGTATTGAATCTTATCCGCATTTTTACAATTTTAAATATGCTCCGGCCTTTAATCAACTAATTTTAGGGTATGTCTGTACACGTTTTAGATAAAAAACTGTGGTTCCCTCCCGTTGAAGAATCCATGGAAGACGGATTATTGGCAATGGGTGGCGACCTTAGTGTTGAAAGGCTGCTGCTGGCGTACAAACACGGCATTTTTCCCTGGTACGAAGGCGATACACCCCTTTGGTGGAGCCCTGACCCCAGGTTTGTACTCTTCCCCCAAAAAATTAACATCAGCAAAAGCATGGCTTTGCTCTTAAAAAAGAATCATTTTACGTTTACCATCAACCGCTCATTCAGGGAAGTAATCAGCAACTGCAAATCATTGCAGCGAAAGGGCCAGGCAGGAACCTGGATTACCGATGAGCTGGAAAAATCAGTGATTGAATTGCACCAGTTGGGCTTTGCACATAGTGCCGAAGCCTGGCTTGATAACCGTTTGGTGGGCGGGCTTTATGGCATCAGAATGGGTAAACTTTTTTTTGGAGAAAGTATGTTCAGTCTTGAAAGCAATGCAAGCAAATTTGCCTTTATCAGGTATACCGAAGAACTGCAAAAACAAAGCGTGTATTTAATCGATTGCCAGGTTTATACCGAGCACCTGGAAAGTTTGGGGGCTGAAATGATTGCCAGGACTGAGTTTCAGCAGGTATTAAAAACTTATGGCTGACCGGCACTGCGGTAACCATACATCACTTCCACATCTTTCACAATTTTCTCCATATCTGAATCCTTTCCCTTTGGCTCATAATTCTGTTTCAGGTTGCTGCCAAATAACACAGCAACTGTTTGCCAGAAAGCGGCGCTGATAAATCCTTTGTATTCATCAATAATTTCGTAGCAGTTATTGCCAGTTTCCCGGTAAATCAGCTTCATTAACACCCTGCCCTGGTAAACAGATAACTGGGTAAGCTTATCGGTAAACTCTTTTTTCAATTCTTTCTCACGGGCTTTGATAATGGCTTTTCTTTTTTGCTTATCATTTACATTCACCAGTTTGGCATTGATTTCATTCATGATATAACCGGCCCTCTTTGCATAAGGATAAGTAACATACACGGCATTTCTTAGCCTGGTCCAGTCGGCCCAGTAATTTTTCCATTTATGGGTAAGTCTGGTATATACCTGAACAGGTGGTAAAAAATCGGAAGGGATGGTATCGCCCTGGGGGGAGATATAAGCGTATACCCTGATGGTGTCAAGGCCGGTTTGCTGTGCCTGCAAAGCATCTGACCCGGCAGCCAGGCAAATCAAGCCGATGCTAAGAATGATATGTTTCAACAATTGTTTCAAGCGACTTAAAGTTAGGCAGTTCTTTCCTCATTAATGCTGTATTAACCCAAAAAGTAACCCCCTGAAATGTTAAGAGACCCGCAAATTGTTCCGCCTGCTGCTTTGCAGCCGTTGGTAAATAGACATAAAAAAGCCAATCACCATTACAAGAACGCCTAACCAAAGAATATTGATCATGGGGAAAGCATATACTTTCAGGGTAATCAGGTCGGTGATGGCGCTGCTTTCCTTTATACCTATTTCCAGTCTGCCTGTTTTCTGGTCAATTACTTTATTGAACTTTACTACCAGGCTTTGTGAGAGTATCGTATCAGTAATATTTCTGAGCTCCATACCCTTCAAAGCAATACCCGGTTGGGCACTATACCTTCTTCCGTCTTTTGAAACAACGCTAAGGTCCAGAAACAGAGCAGTTTCATCATCCGCATATTTGTTTTTGAGTTCAGCAGGATTGATGGAAACCTTGTTCAATACCATGAATCCATTTCCATAATAGAGGGTGTCTCCTGCCCTGGCTTCCCTGTTGCGGAAACTGCTGGTATCTGCCCGGTTATTTTCCTGGAAAGAAGTGATGTAAACAAATATGTCCTTGTACCAATAGTGTTTGGCTGCCGGATTGGCTGAAAAGCCCTCCATTCCCTTATTCTGTTTGATTACATCAGGATATAGCCGAAAAGATTCATTTCCTTCCTTGGCCTTGAAATCAATTTCAAAATACCTTTTTCTGTCAAGCGGGTTGATGGTATCTTTTTGGTAAGTAACCATGAACTTACCCATATCTGTCGCCAATCCCTTGAACAGGGTAATATTCTCTGCCGGGTCGCCGGCCGGATTCCCTTTGTCCTTTGGGTCGGAACGCAAGGGTGTGATGCCTGTTGTATTCCAGCTCAAAACTGTTTTTTTACTGGAGGAAACCAGAATACCTACCAATACCAATCCAAAACCTACATGCGCTACCGATGCACCTGCTGCTTTTATTTTACCTTTTAATCCCAGCCAGATATAGGCAGCATTGGCAATTACGGCATATACTGCAGCAAATATGGCCATGTGAATGGCAAACAGGAAGCCGGCCCCTTTTTTATCGTAAGAAATATTTCCAAAAATGCTGATGGCAAGGCTGATGGCCACAGCGATTAAGGTTGGTATCCAGATTTTCTTTCCAAAAAAAGCCCTGGGTGTGTCTTTGTATTTGAGGTACTGTGTCAGGGCAGTTAATAAACCGATGATGAATGCCACAAAAACCTGTATTTGGTTATAGGCAAATTCAGGGTCTTCCGGTGGAGCAATATTGGTGCCGAATAATTTATTAAAAACAGGCACAGATGTTTTTGCACTGATCACAATTCCAGACAGAAACAAAACCAGTGAGCCGATAAAAATCCAGAATTCGCGGCTATAGCTGTTCTCTTCCTTTACAATCGCCGGGATGCTTTTGTAATTGATGATGTAAAGAATAATGGCGGGAACAAAGAAGACCAGTAAAAACAGCAATAGCTGCACATTCATACCCAAATCAGTAAATGCATGTACAGAGGTATCGCCAAGTATGCCGCTTCTTGTTAAGAAAGTGGAATACAAAACCAGTGAAAAACTGAGAATATAAAAGAAATAAGTAGGCCTGAGTGAGTATCCTGTATTTTTATAAATCAGGTTGGTATGCAATCCTGCCACTAATACCAGCCAGGGAACCAGGGAAGCGTTTTCTACAGGATCCCAGGCCCAGTAACCGCCAAAAGAAAGGCTTTCATAAGCCCATGCAGCCCCCATCATTACACCGGTTCCTAATACTGCAGCAGAAAAAGATGCCCAGGGTAATGCAGGAACAATCCAGTCCTGCTTTTTTTTGAAAAGCCCCGCAATAGCATAAGCAAAAGGAACAATTGTTGTTGCAAAACCCAGGAATAATACAGGTGGATGTATCACCATCCAATAATTCTGCAGTAGGGTATTCAGACCGGTACCATCCTTCAGCAGTCCAAGATAATCGGGCCTTAGGCCACCTGTATTGATGTCTTTAAAGATAGGTGCCCCGTCAAAAAAACCATCATTGCGTAATAAAATAAAGGGGCTGCTTCCCAATTTGTATCCAAAAAAATAAAGCCCTGCTACCATCGTTGCCAGGCAGAACTGTGCAAAACTGATCACCGACATTACACCGGATTCCCATTCGCCGGACCGCCAGATAATTACCCAGCCCAGTATACAATGCCAGAAACTCCATAACATAAAACTTCCCTCCTGGCCTTCCCAGAAACAGGCAAGCAAATATTCCAGCTGTAATCCCTTATCACTATGCGTAAATGCATATTTATACTCAAACTGGTGATGGGATATGATGTAATAAAGTGTTCCGAAAAGTGCCAATACAGAGATGGTTTCCAGTAAAAAAGCCCCTCTTGCCAAACGAATCCAGGCAGGTTGATCTTCGGGAGAAGAAAAACGAAATGCTTTAAAATAGGCAATAGTGGCAACCAGGGACGCCATTAATGAAAGCAAAGCAAAAAAATGGCCAACTTGTCCGGGTAATAAATGTTCACCGATATAATTCATGAATCTTGGGTTATGGGGGGAGGCTGTTTAAAAGGGGTCTCTTCTTTTTATTAAGAGCTTTGTACCGATTTTGGTGCCGTTTGCTGGTCCTTGTATTTTGAAGGGCATTTCAGCAAAATATCCTTGCATTCAAAATGGTCTCCCTGTACCCTCCCTTTCAGCACAATTCTTTCACTTTTTTCCATATCTGTGGGTTTGTTATTGTGGTAAACCACTTTGATATTGTTTCCCAAAGTATCCACTGCAAAAAAACTAAGGTAGTTTGGGTTCTTAACTGCATCATATTCAATTGGTTGCAGCTTATCCATTTTAACAATCAGGTTCACAAATTTGCCTTCTTTTTCTTTGGCGGAAGCAATGGTTTCATAAGTGGTGAGGTCACCGGTATAGCTGATTAATACCACAATGGCTGCAGCAATGAACACGAGCAATACAATATGCGTTTTCTTCATGTAAATGAATTTACTGCAAAAATAGCCCAAAAACCATTGGCAAAAGCTGCTCTTTATCAGCATCCGCCAAATATAGTTTTCATCAAAAAAATTGACCGAATCTTACAACAAAAGCGATAATAAGGGTCAAAGGGGCGATGGTCGGCAATCTCCCGGGGGCCATCTGCAGCAACCGTGCTACAAACTTTCAGTTAATTTGAAAATTGCCTTTAAATTTGCCATTGATTGCCACTCAAGTAACTATCATGACCGATTTATCTCTTTTTGACCCCAATGCAGTGGGTAATCCCAATAATAACCTGTTCGGACTTCCTTTTACCGAAGAAGATGCGAGACTGGTTATTTTGCCAGTTCCCTGGGAAGTAACCGTAAGCTATGGTGCAGGCACCGCAAGGGCTGCAGAACATGTGTATAAATCCAGTAAGCAGGTGGAGATTTATGATACAGAAGGGGCTTATGGCTGGAAGCAGGGTTTTTTTATGCAGGAAGTGGATCGGAAACTGCTGATGAAAAGTGATTATCTCCGTAAAGAAGCAGAATTATACATTGATTATATTTCAAAAGGTGAATCTGTTGACAAAAACAAGTTCATGTGCAAAAGCCTGAAAGAAATCAATGAAGGCAGCTTATTGATGAACCAATGGGTATATGACCATGCCAAATCATTACTGGATAAGGGAAAGCTTGTGGGGTTACTGGGTGGAGACCACAGTATTTCACTGGGTTTTATGAAAGCATTGGGTGAAAAATATCCCTCTTTCGGAATCCTGCAAATTGACGCGCATTGCGATCTCCGGAAAGCTTATGAACTTTTCACCTATTCCCATGCTTCAATCATGTACAATGCCTTGCAGGAAATTCCTTCTCTGCAAAAACTGGTTCAGGTGGGCATTCGTGACTACTGCGAAGAAGAATGGGAACTGATTTGTAACAGTGATTACAGAGTAATTGCCTATTTGGATAAAGCAATCAAAGAAAGACAGTTTGAGGGTGAAACATGGAAGCATATTACAGATGAAATTGTGCAGCAATTACCCGATTTTGTGTATATCAGTTTTGATATCGACGGGCTTGACCGAAAGTACTGTCCGAATACCGGAACCCCCGTACAGGGCGGTTTTGAAGTAGATGAAATATTTTATCTTTTAACAAAGATTCATGAAAGCGGCAGAAAACTGATTGGCTTTGACCTGGTAGAGATTGGTGTTGGGCAAACCGACTGGGACAGCAATGTAGGAGCCCGTATTTTGTGGCGGCTCTGTAACCTGTTGGTTAAAAACCAATCCTAATCCATAGATAGTATTTCATGAAAGTATATGACTTTATCATTGTTCTTAAAAGTCCCGGATTTCGCTGGGTAGATGCAGTAAGTAAACTGATGTTGTTATTGGCCATTACTGTTTTTGGTTTCAGTATCAGTTTTGTTTCTTTTAATATAAGATCAGTCATCGTCCTTTTTTTAATTATGGCGATTATGGGCTGGTGGTTTTTTGTTAGC
>JBDKLG010000305.1:0-5512 GCA_039795695.1 Bacteroidota bacterium | reverse complement strand
CCTGGTAGCATTATCCCATACAGCATCCACCGTTCCGTCAATTGCTGGGGGGGTTGTTGTTTTATACGACAATAATTCATTGCTATTGGAGGAGGTAGCCGGCGCTACTACCTGTGCGTTTTTTGTACAATACATAAAGAGTACGGTACTTGAAATAAGTAAAAATGCAACAAGAGAGGTTTTCATAATCATGTATTTATAGTTAATTCCGCTTTTACGGTACAAAGGTTATGTCACGAAATTGTCAGGATATATGATACATCGCATACCCTTACATGAGTTTACTCAAGTGCTTGCGTAACAAATGTTACATTGACTTTTTAAGTGCTTCGTTGAAAGGATTTTTGGAGCCGCACTTAGAACGCGGTTCTTTATTAGTTTTGAGGATAAAACAGACAGATGTACCAACCAAAACCGGGAATTGATGTGATTGGTAAAATTCTCGATGCATTATACCTGCATAATCCCGATGCATTGTTTGTCATGAGCCTGATGCACCAGTATGAAGAAAGAGGCAGTTTAAGCAAAAAACAGCTGCAGGGCTTATTGTCCAAGGCAGAAAAAGTGAAAGAAATTCCGGCAAACTGGCTGGGAACACTGGAAGCCATTATCTTAAAAATGCCCACCCGTTACCGGTCAACCGAGCCCATTCAGCCATCGCCTATTTATGTGAAGAATGAAGAAGCGGGGCAATTGATCCAGGCCATACTGGCAAAATTTCCACTGCACAAAAGGGTCTTGTTTCTACAGGCCCGTTACCAAAACCATGAAACCATTAGTGCTGAAGAAGTATCAGAATTGAAAAACTTCTGTAAAGTGCTGAAAATTAAGTAATAGCATATTTTTTTTTCGATACTAACGACTGTTCTTTGCTATTAAAGTATTAATATGCACCCTATTTAAAAACAGGCTCCCCCCAGATGTCCTTGTTATAATACCAACAACTGCATGCAAGCTTGTAAAATACTGGTCGTAGAAGACGAATCATTGGTAGCAATGGATATGGTTGATATGCTGGCCAGGCTGGGATATGATTTGGTTCCCAATGCCATGGGTTTTCAGGAAGCCATTCAAACAATTGAATCAAACAGGCCCGACCTTGTTTTGGTAGACATTAACCTGAGCAGTTCCAAATCGGGCATCGAACTCGCACAATTATTAACGGAGCAGTACAAGATCCCCTTCCTGTTTATTACTTCTCATTCCGACAAACAAACGGTAACAGCAGCAGCGAATACACTTCCCAGCGGCTATCTGGTAAAACCATTTGATGCAGAAGATTTATATACTTCTATCGAAATAGCCCTTGTTAATTATGCCAGCCGGGATGGCTTGAAGTCCAATGCCCATAACGGTTTGAAGGTAGAGGGGAGTTTGTTTATCAAGACGGATAAGAATTTTGTTAAGGTAAAGATTGAAGACATATTATGGTTGGAATCGGAACACAATTATATTTTTGTGGTTACAGAAAACGGCAAATTTATTGTACGATCCAATTTTAAAGATTTCATGCAAAACCTGCCGGCCAGTATTTTTTTGCAGGTACATAAATCTTATGTTGTGAACATCAGTAAAGTAGCTTCTTTTTCTAATTCGGAACTTGTCATAAAAAATACAACCATTCCCCTGAGCAGGAACCATAAGGAAGATTTTTTCGAAAAAATCAAGCGCATCCATTAAGAGATTCCGCGCCCAAAGCCCCATTCATACCTGTTTTGGGGCATCTTGTACCTAAAAAAGTGCAGGCGCATATCTTTTCCCGATATTCGTAATCGATTGAATCAGGCGCTGCAAAAAAAAAATACTGCCCGGTTTCTATTGTTTACCGGTGAAGGGGAACAATGCCTCTTTCGGAGGTTTATTGGCGTCCTGCTATTATTATTTTTTTTCTTACTGATTTCTTTCCGGGCTTCCACACAATATGCAACGGTAAATATTCCTGCATTGAAAGAGCAGGCCAAAAATGCGCAGGCAGATTCTACGCGGCTGAGGCTATACAGCCTGATTGGCTGGGAACTTCGTTTTACCAACAGCAGGGAATCGGAAAAAATTGCCGATGAAATGATCAGGCTGGCAACGGCTAATAACGACTTTCTGCATCTGGCAGAAGCTTACCAGATAAAAGGATTTGCAAGGGTATTGGAACAAAAGCTAGACCAAACACTGGAAATGTATGCGGTAGCCATTGCTTATGCACAAAAAGCCAATAGTGGTTTTGTTCATGCGCATCTCTTAAGCCTGATAGCCGGTATGTACCAGGATAAAGGTGATTTTGATAAAGCCATTCGTTATTACCTGGAAGGATTAAAAATTGCAGAAGGGGCAAAATCGCCCGAAATGATTGCCACCCTGGCCAATAATACCGCCGAAGCTTATTCAGATGCGGGCAGGCCAATCAGCTTTACACTTCCCTTTTATGAAAAAGCTTTAAAAGAAGAAATAGCCATGAAAAACTGGCAGTATGTTGGAATGATTTATTCCAATATTGCCAAGGAATATATGCTGGCAAAAAATAAGCCCCAGGCCGAAAAATACGCCGGCCTTGCCATCGAGAGCATCAACAAAGCCAATGACCGGGCATATGTGTATGCAACGGTTTCTTCGGATATAGGAGAAATGTACCTGGGCATCGGAAAATATGCAGAGGCTGAAAATTATTTACAGAAAAGCTATCGCATACTCGACAGTATTGGTACCAAGGACAATAAACTCATACCCCTTTCTGCACTGGCTCGTTTGTACCTGGCGCAAAATAAACTGGATAAGGCAAAAAAAACCGGGGAGCAGGTATTGGCATTTGCCACAGCCTACCACGACAAGCTTTTTTTACGGGATGCCTGCAATGTTTTATCTGCCATTGCCAAAAAAAGAAACCAGCCGGCCCAGGCCCTTGTTTATTTTGAAGCATTCAAGAACTGGAACGACAGTATTTACAATGAAAAAAGAATAAAAGGCATCGAAGATGTGGAGAGCAGGCTGAAACTGCAAAAAAATGAACTGGAAGTAAAATACCTGTCAGATAAAAGAAATGAGGAAAACAAGGAACTGAAACAGTCGAATATCGGCCTGCAGGCCACAACGATAGCCATATTGGTTTTATCGCTGGTATTATTGATAGTTGGTGGGGTATTGTGGCAATCGAACCGGAGCAGGGGCAGGAAAAATTTGGAACTGGAAAAACAAAAGCAGGTTATTGAAAGGCAGTCTCATGAAAAAGATACCCTTATCAGGGAAATCAATCACCGGGTTAAAAATAATCTCCAGGTAATTTCCAGCTTATTGAACCTGCAGGCCAATTCTTTAAGCGACCCTGCTGCCACCGAAGCCCTGAGAGACAGCCATATGCGGGTGAAAGCCATATCTATGATACACCAGAAATTATATGGCTATGAAGAAAATGCTTCGATACCTCTGGGAGCCTATATCAATTCATTATTTGCAGATTTAAGAATGGTGTTTGCTGCCGTTCACATACAATTGGACTGCAGCACAGAACCAGATGGCCTGCTCCTGGATATGGAATCTGCGGTACCCCTTGGCCTGATTCTGAATGAAACCATCACGAATGCCTTAAAATATGCCTTCCAGAATAAGCCGGCAGGAAAAATTACTATTCGTATGATAGAGACGGCCAACCAGGATTATGTTTTAACAGTTCAGGACGACGGTAATGGTTTACCGGAAGGTTTTGACGAAGCAAATGCCGGTTCCCTTGGTTTTCGCATTATTCGGGAGCTAAGTAGGCAGCTTAGGGGTAAATATCAGTATACCAATAACTTAGGCACTTGTTTTACCTTACATTTCCCCAATACTACCCGAAGAAATAGGCGAAGCTGAGTAAACAGGTAGTTGGTACCCTTTTTTTTGCATTTCATACCATTTGTTAAATAAAACAGAAATGCCTTATTAATTTAGTAGCCGACTCAGATATCCTATTCATTTCAAAAACAGTCCACTAAACTGCTGTTTTGATACGGAAAATATGGTCAACCCAGGGTTGCAGCATATTTCTCAGAAAAATCAAAATCCTCCATCCAGATTAAATCCCATCCCTCTGCAAGCTGTATGCTGCTTGTGGGTTATTATTTTTTAGCATACAACCAAAACTAATTTTGAATATGAAAACAACGTTACCCAAACGGCTTTCATTGGTTATAGCCATAACCTTTGCTTTTTGCTTTTTTGCCAATGATTCCTGGTCGCAGTGTAAATATTATGTTGTAAGCCAGAAAGGAGATACAACCGTTTTCAGTATACCCTGTAATTTCCCCGCAAAAGCCAATACAGGCGATGCAGCTTCAGATCAAGCCAGTTTTGTAACGGCGTTTTTAGACTGGAACAGGACTGTTCCCGAGCTTCAGTCGAATATCCTGCCTATTCCGGGTTTTTCAGGTGTTAAGACTGTTTACTTTGAAATCAATGGTTCGGATTTCAACCAGTTTTCTGAAGACAGGAAAAATGCATTAGCGGTATATCCTGCACTATATATAATTATCCCTGATAGTAAATAATTTATCCGGCAAGTCATCTTAGTTTCTACCACAATCGTTCTATATGAATAATCAAAAGCTCTTAAGACAAGTTTTTTTCCTGTTTGCATGTATGGTATTAACCTGTTCCATGGTCAATTCCATAGGTCAAACCGTTTATAATTTTACCAATGCAGGGGCATCGGGTGTTACAGGTCCTACCCAGGCACAGGCAAATAGTGCTTATTCGGCAACCAGCTTGAACGGGCAGGTAACTATTACCGGGGCGGGAATCCAGCAATGGGTTGTTCCTGCTACAGGTATCTATAATATTACCACTGCAGGTGCTTCGGGTGGATATACTCCTTCGGCGGCGGGTGGAAAAGGAAGGGTGATTACCACACAGGTAAGCCTGGTAGCCGGACAGGTTTTAAACATTTTAGTGGGTCAGGAAGGTGGCCGTGCCCAATTTGGTGGAACTTATGGCGGAGGTTATTGTGGTGGCGGTGGTGGTGGATCTTTTGTAGTTAACCAAACCACGTCAAGTATTTTATTAATAAGCGGCGGTGGTGGTGGAGCCGGTGAAGGTTCTCCATCTTTTAGTTCAATACAACCCGGTGTAGATGCGGCAGCCTATAATGTTACCAGCGGAACCAATGGTATAGGCTACTCAGGAAGCTGGTCAACAGCCGGCGTTGGCGGAACCGGTGGTTCCGGTGGTACAACAGGATCTGGAGGATCTGGAGGAAGTGGTTATTCGGGCAATGGTGCATTGGGCGGTTATGGAGGAAATATAGGCGCTAATTATTTAAATGGAGGAACCGGCGGTACAAACAGAGATATATGTGGACAGGGATTTATTACGAACATACCCGGTGGTTTTGGTGCCGGTTCCGGTGCAGGAATTTGCTATGCATATGAAGCTAATGGCGGCGGCGGCGGCGGCTATTCAGGTGGTGGTGGAAGTAACACAAGAGTAGGTGCCGGCGGTGGCGGTGGAAACTTTATAGCAGCTTCTTCTACATATATTTCTTCTGGTATCA
>JBDKLG010000304.1:0-5077 GCA_039795695.1 Bacteroidota bacterium | reverse complement strand
TCAGGCACCATGCTACTCCTCTGACTCCTAACTTTTAACTCCTTCATTCCCCCACCCCCATTTCAGGAAATCAGGCATTGCCAAAGCCCATGTAGCAACATCATGCTTACCCTCTTCCAGTTCCAGGTATTGGATATGTTCATCTGTATATCCTTTCGCTTTAAGCGCTACAATCAAATCAAGTGCATCATCAATTGAATCAATCACGCCATTTTCATTGCGATCTGCTGTTTCATCCAGCTTCCCGCATTCGATGAAAAACTGCAACCAGGGATGAAACATGCCCTTGCGTACCTGTAAATGCATCAGCCTGTCCTGCTCATCATCATATCCATCTTCATATCCCCTCCTCCTCCACCAGAGCGAAGCACTGAACAACCCGATTTTATTGAATTCTGCCGCATGATTCCATACAATATCAAGTGCACTTAAAGCTCCCAAAGAAAAGCCCGCAAATGACTTATGTTTAAAGGAAGGGGCTTCGTAAGTTTTTCGAATAAAAGGAAGTAATTCTTCAAAAACAAACTTACTGTACAAGCCTGCTTTTGCCCCCCTCCCTTTGTAATCTGCAGAATAAGCCGTTCCATATTCCATTTTTCGTTCCGGCCCGCAGTGAATACCAATACATACAAGTGGTTCAATCAGCTCAGCTGCATAAAGTTCATCCAATAGCTCATCAAAGGGCATTTTAAGCAGGTCCTGACCATCGTTCACCAATAAAAGGCTGCAATCTGCAGCATTCCGGAATGACAGCGGCATATACACATCAACGGTCACTTCTCTCTCCAGGTATTCAGAGTAAACCATGCATTGCTCCACAGTAAGGTTAGTCACCGGTTTTTTACTATTCTCTACCATAGAACCAAAAATAATATAATGACAACAATAATTAAGGACTTAATCCTTCAGAAAACAAAGATTCTGTTTCAGCAAAGTAATGTCAAATAAATACATGCCGATTTCTTATTTCAAGCCAGTTTCCTTAAATTGAATACGAATAACCTGCTTTTTTTTACATCATTCAATAAATCAACCGTCATGAAAAAGATCGGCATCCTATTTGGCCAGGAAAGAAGTTTCCCAATGGCATTTGTTGAGAGGATTAACAGCAAAAACATTCCGGGCATTTCTGCTGAACCGGTTCGTATTGATAAGGTAATGCAGGGTGAATCGAGTGGTTATGCCGTCATTATCGACAGAATCAGTCAGGACATTCCTTTCTACCGTGCTTATCTGAAGAATGCCGCACTTTGCGGAACAGCGGTAATCAATAATCCTTTTTGGTGGAGCGCAGATGAAAAATTTTTCAATAACTGTCTGGCAACAAAGATCGATGTACCGGTACCCAAAACTGTTATCCTTCCTTCCCGCGATTTACCGCCCGATACTTCTGACCAGTCATTCAGCAACCTTGCCTACCCGCTTGACTGGGAGGGTATTTTTAAATATGTAGGTTTCCCTGCTTATATGAAGCCATTTGCAGGTGGTGGATGGAAGAATGTTTATAAGCTTACCGATATGGATGATTTCTTTGAGAAGCATGGCGAAACGAATCAGCTGGTGATGCTGCTACAGGAAGAAATTGTTTTTGAAGAATATTACCGCTGTTACTGCATCGGCGGAAAGCATGTGCGCATTATGCCTTATGAGCCCCGAAACCCCCACCATTTAAGGTATGTAGCCGATTTCAAGCCAAGTGCTGCCAAGCTAAAAGAAATGGAAGACATCGTACTAAGGATCAACCGTTACCTGGGTTATGATTTCAATACTGTTGAGCTGGCATTACGGGATGGAGTTCCTTATGCAATTGATTTTTGTAACCCTGCACCTGATGCAGATATTAAAAGCGTTGGTCAGGAAAATTTCGACTGGGTGGTTGAAACAGCCGCAAATTATGCCATTGAAAAAGCAAAAGCACAGGTAGATGGTGCAGATAACCTTACCTGGGGTGAATATATTAAAAGAGGAAGCAGCGGTAAGAAATTATATTAATGAAATGTGCCATTGCTGGTCTCCCGACCAGCAATGGCACAAACTTCGCAAAGCCGGTACAGAAAGGCGAAGATTGATGATGAGCAATAGGGCATAAACAAATTTCAAAGCTCAAACAGGTTGATTCATATGGGAAATACTAATTACAAGCATTTTACACTGGGTGTTGAGGAAGAGTACATGGTATTGGACCCCCATACACGTGAGTTGAAAAGTCATGAACAGAGAATTGTTCAGGAAGGACAGAAAATGCTCAAAGACAAAGTGAAAGCAGAAATGCACCAGGCCGTGGTAGAAGTTGGCACCGATATCTGTGCCGATATTGAAGAGGCTTTCAAAGATGTGGCTTCCCTGAGAGGCAATATTGCCCAGATTGCCGGCGAGCTTGGGCTTTGGGTGGGTGCTTCAGGAACACATCCCTTCAGTCATTGGGAAACACAGCTTATTACCGATCATGTACGATACAATGAAATTGTGAATGAATTACAGGAAGCTGCGAGAAGTAACCTGATTTTCGGATTACATGTACATGTAGGAATGGAAGACCGCAGAATGGCCATTCATATTGCCAATACCGCCCGCTATTTCTTACCCCATGTTTATGCACTCAGCACCAATTCTCCTTTTTGGGAGGGTAGAACAACCGGGTATAAATCCTTCCGGACAAAGGTTTTTGACAAATTTCCCCGAACAGGGATCCCCGATTATTTCGACAATATTGAAGCATATGAAAGCTATGTAAACCTCTTGATTAAGACAAACTGCATTGACAATGCCAAGAAAATTTGGTGGGACCTGCGGGTGCACCCCTTTTTCAATACGGTAGAGTTCCGGATCTGTGATGTACCCATGACAATTAATGAAACAATCACGATTGCAGCACTGTTTCAGGCCATTTGTGCCAAGATTTACAAGCTGAGGGGGCAAAACCTCAATTTCATGATTTACCAGCGCTCCTTAATCAATGAAAACAAATGGAGGGCAAGCAGGTATGGGATTGATGGCACCCTGATCGATTTTGGAAAAGAAACAGAAGTCAATACCAAATCGCTTATCTACGAACTCTTGGATTTTGTAGACGATGTGGTAGACGAACTGGGAAGCAGGCATATCATCAACTATGTAACCCGCATTTTTGAGATAGGAACCGGTGCCGACCGGCAACTGGCCGTATACAAGGAAACCCAAAGTTTGGTCAATGTGGTTGATTATATCCATAATCAATTTTTAATTATTGATAATCAATAATTTATGTATTTGTTTTATACTATATTTTTTTATTTTTTTCTTGGATAAAAGTTAACAAAATTAAAACACCAAGGCAACGAATTAACTTGCTGCGGTATCTACCTATTGCCCAAACTACCTAAACCCTTTAAAAGGTGTCAGAAGAATACGAATTAATAAAAGGTTGCATCAACCAGGATGCCCGTAGTCAGCGCATGCTATTCGACAGGTATGCCGGGAAAATGATGAGTGTATGTTTGCGCTATGCCAACGATTCAATGGAGGCTGAAGACATGATCCAGGATGCATTCATCAAAGTATTCCAATACATCGGGCAATTCAAATTTGAAGGGGCTTTTGAGGGTTGGATCAGAAGGATTGTGGTGAATACGGCAATAAGACATCTTGAAAAAAAGAAAATGCATTTCAAGGATATTGACGACAATAGCCAAAATGCTCCACAAATTGACGCCTCGGCCTATACCCATCTGGGAGAAGCCGACTTAATGAGATTAATCAGTCAGTTACCTGATGGATACCGAATGGTTTTTAACCTGAATGCTATTGAAGGGTATAGCCACGAAGAGATTGCAGTGATGCTGAATATCCAGCCCGGAACAAGCAGAAGCCAATTAGTTAAAGCAAGAAAAATGCTGCAACACCAAATTTTACAATTGCAAAAAATTGCTGTATAGAATGAACGATACCCAATTTGATGATTTCTTCAACGACAAACTCAAGGACCATGCTGCGCCCGTGCCGGCAGGTTTGTGGGAAAAAGTTGCGGAAGGTCAATTTGATCAGTTCATAGGGGGCAAACTGAGGGACACCGAACTGCCCATACCTGAAGGGCTTTGGGATAAAATTGCAGATGCCCAATTCGACAATTTCATTGGTAATAAATTAGCCGACCAAAGCGCCCCTGTTCCTGCAGGGCTTTGGGATAAAATAAACGATGGCAGGTTTGATCAGTTTATTGCAGGTAAACTCACAAACCATGAATCACCTGTACCTGCAGGATTATGGGAAAAAGTAAGGCCCCAGGAAGATGACGACCGAACTGCTTTTATCTGGTTCAGGTATCCTGCTGCGGCCACCCTGCTGATTGGCATGCTACTTGCCGGCACCGTTGGCACTTATCTTTTTTTCAATACCAAAGAAGCGGCTTTACCTGAGACCAATGCGCTTACCAATACAGTAAAACCAGCAGGGCCAAGCCCATCCGGTTTATCAAATAACAAGACAGTTGCACCCAATACAACTGTTGTCAATTCAAACAAAAACCCGGATAACAGTACTAGCCAGGAAGCAGCATCGCAAAACAAGGCTTTGACTGCCCTACCAAATGTTGTTGCAGCAAATGGGAGGAGCAAACAAAACAGTGCTGGTTTGCCTGATACTGACCCGGAGGCAGCCGGAAATTCTTCCTTAACCATCAACAGCACTGGCAAAAGATTAAAGCCTGCTATTCCGGCCAATAACAATGATCTGTCACAAACACCTTATGATATTTTCCATAATCTATCCCCCGCGGAAAAAGAAGCGTTGGACGCAGATTTGAAAAACCTGGATTATTACAATCATCAATTATTGACCGGAATTACCATTCCAAGCTCATTCGCATCACCCGAATCATCACTGGGTTTATTGGACAAAAAGCTTTCTACACAGAACCATACCAGCCAGTTCAGAAATATCATTATTTGTCCTGCCGATAATAAAAACCGAAACACTGATTGGTTTTTAGAAGCCTATGCTTCCCCGGATATACCCTTCAAATCTGTGAGCAATATTTCTGCAACACCGCTCTATCTTGCAAAAAAAGACAGCAGTGAAAGCATGCAGGTAAGTTATTCTG
>JBDKLG010000303.1:0-3622 GCA_039795695.1 Bacteroidota bacterium | reverse complement strand
ACTGGTAGCCGTTGATTCTACAGCAGCCGTACAGGTCATATCACCTACTGTTCTGTACCTTACTTTTCTGGTGCTTATCTTATCGGTCTCTTCCCTTTGTATGAAAGCTGAAAGGGCCACTAACTGGCCTTCGTGTTCCAGCACTTCCCTTTCATGAGAGAAGTAGATAGAGGGTAAAGCGATATTTTCTTTTTTGATGTAATTCCAGATATCGAGCTCTGTCCAGTTGCTGATAGGGAATACGCGCACATTTTCTCCTTTGGCTATTCTGCCATTATAAATATTCCACAATTCGGGCCTTTGCAATTTGGGGTCCCATTGCCCAAACTCATCCCTTACTGAAAAAATTCTTTCTTTTGCCCTTGCTTTTTCTTCATCCCTTCTCGCCCCGCCGATGCATGCATCAAATTTGAATTCATTGATGGTATCAAGCAGTGTATATGTTTGCAGGGCGTTTCTGCTGGCAAATTTACCCTTGGGTTCTGTCAGATTTTGCTGTTTGATGGTATCACCTACATTTCTTACGATTAGCTTCTCCGCTATTTCTTCTGCCAGTGCATCACGAAAATCCAGCGCCTCCGGGAAATTATGCCCGGTATCGATATGCACCAGCGGAAAAGGAAATTTTCCGGGTCTGAATGCCTTCAATGCCAGGTGTACCAATGTAATGGAATCCTTTCCACCACTGAATAACAAAGCAGGCCGTTCAAACTGTCCGGCCACTTCACGCATTATATGAATGGCTTCCGATTCCAGCTGTTCCAAATGATTTAATTGATATTGCTTCATCTTATCTGTTTGTCTTTACTTTAAGCATGTTGTTTTTCATGCAGTCCGCATTCTTTTTTGTTACTCTCTTCCCACCACCACCTACCGGCCCTGAAATCTTCTCCCGGCTTGATGGCCCTTGTACAAGGTGCACAGCCAATACTTACAAAACCCTTGTTGTGCAAAGGATTATAGGGTATGTTATTCTCTTCGATAAATGTTTTTACTTCATCGGTTGTCCAATGCAATAAGGGATGGTATTTGATGAGCTGGTTTACCTCGTCCCATTCGAGCATTGGCAAATCCTGCCTTGCAGAAGAATGTGCTGCCCTTAGACCGGTAATCCATATTTTGTTTCCCTGTAAAGCCCTCTTCAATGGCTCAACTTTTCTGATATGGCAACAGTTCTTCCTGTTTTCTACCGATTCATAAAATGCATTGGGACCATTTTTTGCTACAAATTCTTCCAATAGATTTTCTTTTGGGAAATAGGCCCTGATAGGAATTGCATACCTGGTAACGGTAGCACTCCATACCGAATATGTTTCTGCAAACAACCTACCGGTATCCAATGTGAAAAGGCTGATAGGCAATGCTGCATCATTGATCAGGTGTGTGATTACCTGGTCTTCATAACTGAAACTGGTAGAAAACGTGACTTTACCCGGATTGGCAGCAGCCAGGGAAGCCAGGGCATCAGCTGGGGATAGATTATCCAGCTGCCTGATTATTTTTTGTAGTTGTGTTTGTGATGCGGGTTCCATGTGAAACTTATCGGTTGTTGTGAATGATGAATCTGTCCTGATCGATTGAGCTTGCAATGGCAACAACAGGGATAGTTTTTTATGGTACGCTTTTTAAACATCTGGCTATTAGTCTACTTGATTGATAGGCAAATATAGTCTATCTGTTCAATAGACAAATAAAAAAACAGAAAAAAACAAAAAAATGACAATTCTGCTAATGGGTGTTAGCAAATCGGGCGATTATTTATTCATTTTACCGGAGCAGCAAGATGGCTGCCCTGTTATTGCAGTGGTAATTTTCTCAGCCGGCAAAAGCAACAGCAGAAAGACTTTGAGAGAAATGCGCTTGTCTATTCAGAGGGCTATTTTTTGCAAGCCACCCGTTAATTGGATTGTTTTCCCCTTCCAGACAAACAAACCTTTTAAATTTTTTGGCAGGCTTATTTCCGCATTAATGCCTTCTTTGCCTTTTCGTTGCAGAGAAACAGCAATGGTTCCATCGGGATGCGGCATACTACCTTTTGCTTCCTGCAGTTCGCCCAAAGCAGGTTCGATGCGAACGGTGGCAAAGCCATGCGAAGCAGGAACAATTCCGCAAATAGTTGCCAGAAAATCATAGTTGGGGCTTGAACTCCATGCATGACAATCAGAGCGGGTTGGGTCGGGGTTTTCGGCGAAAGTGGTTAATCCATTGGCAATCATCCCTCTCCAGGGAGTCAATTGGGCATAATACAAATCAGCCATACCGGCTTTTTTCAATGCCCTGTTCAGGTAAAAACGATAATAAAAAGTAGCCTGGCTCAAACTGGTATCATACAATACTTTTTCCATCAGTCTTTTCCTGTCTGCCTCGGGAATACAGCCTGTGATGACGGCAATAATATTTGCATGCTGACTAAAACTGTTTTTCAATGGCGTATTGGCCATTGCTCCTTTTTTAACATCAAAGCATTGCTGATAAGTTGCCCTGGTTAATTTTTCGGCCAGCAGTTGATAATGTGTGGCTGTTTCCTTTTTACCATATTGTGCAAATAGTTCAGCAGCCTGCTGCAAGGTATTTACATACTGTAAAGTAATGATGGAAGAGTTTCCATCCATTGCGCCATCCGGAGTACCTCCGGGAAATGCATTGTTCCAGTCAACAAAACTCCACCATTTCATAGGACCCAGCATTTGCCTGGACGGGTCGATTCTTTTTTCGAACCAGTCAAGTACGCCCGTGATGGGTATTAAAAAATCTTCAATAAATTTTTCGTCTTTTCTATGCATCCAGTAATCATGGATCATGGAAACCCAGAAAAGCGAAAAAGGAGGAATTACCTGCAGGCGGCTACTCGGATAACGCCCCTGGGTAAGGCCTTCGGGCACCCTTGAATGATAAAAATCGAGAATAGCTTTTCGCATCAAACGGTCGTCTCCCGTTACATACAATGAAATCAGGGATTGAATTCTGGTATCCCCTTCATACTGTAACTGTTCGTAATAAGGGCAATCAAAATAGGTTTCTCCTGCGCAGAGTTGTGCCGTTCTCCAGCCGATATCCCATATCTGCCCCAGCGATGCATCATTGCTTTGAAAGCTTGCTTTTACTTCAAAGGGATAACCAATGGCAGTTCCATAGAAATCATCTATTTGCAGTGGTTCATCCCTGGTACTGATGTCCAGTTGAATAAACCGATAAGTCCGCATCCACAATGGGCGAAAACTGCGATGCAGGCCGCCATCCGGCAAAAAAATATCAAAATTTCCTTTGATTTCTTTCCCTTCAATTTCATTTCTGTTGCCTTTGCTATTGTCTTTGTTAAACAAGGCTTCCGCATAGGTTAGCTTGATAGAAGCCCCTTTCCCTTTGCTCACAAGCAGTTCGGGATAGGCAACCGTGTTGAAAGACTGGTCCAGTAAAATACTAACCGTTTTATTGGGTGCAATTTCAAGCGGCTGGTTTCCCTTTAAAAAATCATTTGAAACAGTTAGTCCGCCTGATTTTCTAACCATTGGTATCCTTTGCATGCTTTCACGCATGAGCGGAATATTCCTTGGCTGCAGAGTCCATAAATTATCGCTGCCATATCCTGCTGGTACGGGACTGGCAATGGTTTTAGCCGGTT
>JBDKLG010000302.1:0-3950 GCA_039795695.1 Bacteroidota bacterium | reverse complement strand
TACAGCGATATGTTACTGGGGCTTACGAATAAGCCACCGGTTCAGGGCTTGTAAAGCCGGCTTTGAAGGCTACATGAGCTATTTGATTATCACGGTTCCCAGTTGTTTGGTGAGCTCGCGTTCTATTTCCTTTAAATGTTTGTGCACTTCAATAAGCTTCATTTGCTCATCAATCGTGGCATTTTCCATATCCCGCTGATTCTCATCAAACATTTTTTTTATTTTTCTGAGCTTGTAAAAATTAACGCTCATCATCACATCCTGTACACTGGTATCCCGGTGCACAATATTCATGGTCTCCATAACTTCATCCCATTTCTGGCTTAGCTCAAAAGGAGAAACACTGATGCCAACAACCAGGTTCCTGATAGATTCATTTTCGTGGTAAAGCATTGTTTTGAAACTTGGTTCCAGCCCCTTTTCATACCATGATCGGTATTCATCGAAAAGCTTTTCAAGGTCGGGATTGTCAAAATGAAACTGGTCCAGTTCCTCAAAAATATAATCAGCCATTGTCCGGGTTTCATCCCAGTTTTTTAAACCGTAATCGAGTAATACCCGTAAAATATTTCTCTCATGTGCTTCATCCTGATTAATGAGCAATTGGGTATCATCCAGTACATCTTCGGGCTGTGCGGCCTGTTCATTGAAATATTCCTGCTCGTTATAGGAAGACTTTTTTTCCTCTTTGGAAATCCTGTCTCTTTTATATTTATTAACCAGATTGGTTAAACCCGATTCATCGATGCGCAGCAAGCCGGCACATTGGCGTATATAGTCCTGCTGGCGGGTAAAATCTTCTGCTTTATTGATTTTACTCAGGGTTTCTGCAATCTGGTTAACCACCGTGCTTTTGCGGGTTACATCGTTGCCGGCTTCCTGCAGCATTACTTCCAGCTGAAAAAGAATAAAATCTTTTTTGGATGCGGCAACAAATTCATTGAAAGCCCGTGCCCCAACTTTATTTACATAGCTATCCGGGTCCTCATTGTCGGGAATCAATACCAGTCGCACATTCAGGCTTTCTTCCAAAGCCATGTCCAATCCCCTCAAAGCCGCTTTTACACCGGCACTGTCGCCATCGTAAATGATGGTCAGGTTATTGGTATATTTTTTTATTAGTCTTAGTTGATCGGTTGTTAGGGAAGTACCACCGCTGGCCACTACGTTTTCAATGCCGGCCTGGTGCAGGCTAACCACATCGGTATACCCTTCCACCAGCAAACACTCATCGGCCTTGTCAATAGCCGATTTGGCGAAGTAAGAGCCGTATAAAACCTTGCTTTTGCTGTAAACTTCGTTTTCGGGGGTATTGATGTACTTGGGTGCCCTGTCGTTCTTGCCAATAATTCTGGCACCAAACCCGATGGTTTTTCCTGAATTATTGTGAATGGGAAAAATGATTCTGCCACGGTAATTGTCAACAAGTTCATCATTGTTGCGGATTGAAACGAGACCGGTTTTGGGCAATAATTCTTTATTAAACTGGTTCCCAAGCAGTGCTTTGGTTAAAGTATCCCGGCTTTCGGGATTATAGCCGATCTGGAATTTCTCCAGTACTTCATTCCTGAAACCTCTTTCCTTCAGGTAGGAGAGTGCAATGTTTTTTCCCTCATCGGTTTGGAACAGCTGGTCGCTAAAAAATTGCCGGGCAAAGCTATTGATGATGTATAGGCTGTCGGCAGTAAGCATAAGTTGCTTCTGTTCGGGGCTTGTTTGTGTTTCCTCCACTTCAATATGGTAGCGGGCGGCCAGCCATTTTAGCGCTTCAACATAAGAATATTTCTCATGTTCCATGAGGAAAGTGATGGTATTGCCGCTTTTGCCACAACCAAAACATTTATAAATTTCCTTTGCAGGTGAAACGGTGAAGGAGGGGCCTTTTTCATTGTGGAAAGGACATAGTCCCAAATAATTGGTACCTCTTTTTTTCAGCTTCACAAATTCACCTATCACATCAATGATGTCGATGCGGCTGGTGATTTGCTGTATGGTATTTGGCGTAATCAAGAAGGAATACGGGGTTGGTTAGCGGTTAGTCATAAATATCTTTTCTGCGCCCAAGGTCTATTAGATCAACATATAAGCTATTGTCATAGATCTTAATAGATGATGCGGCAATGAGCAACCCTGATACGAAAAACATCTCTTCCATTCAATTTTTTTAGCTTTGTGGGTAGGGATTGCTGGCCGGGCCAAGTATTGCGGTGTTGATTTTAGAGTAGTACGGTTCATCAATTTTTTCTAATGTTTTTTTGTGCCGATTTTTCAATCTGTTTAAAAGCGGTATCCGCATCTATAAAAACCTGTTTTCTTTTTAGCGGCATCGTACCTGCGAACATCCTCTATATCTTCCAATAAAGACTCAAATTGTTTTGCCGGAAGATGCCCATTTTTTTCCGGCTGTATCCTTCATGTATTGAGGGGTTACTGTAATCATGGAATCTGTGTTTCTACGGTAATAGTCTAAGTATAAAGTTAATTATTTTTTAATGGTTCCGCCATAAATTCACCTTTACAATCTCTTGAATATTCAGTAATCCGGCTCCGGTGTCCGACTCACGGCAAGTTTCTCTTCATAATTTAAGCAGACTTCTTATTTTTAACCATGCTAAAAAAGGAAAGACAGGCATATATCATCCAACAAATCAATGTACATAACAAGGTGATGTCCTCTGACCTAAGTGTACAGCTGGATGTGTCGGAAGACACGGTTCGAAGGGATTTACAGGAATTGGCGGAGGAGGGGAAACTGATTAAAGTGCATGGGGGGGCGCTTTCAAAATCCTTTCATTTTACCCTTGAAACACAAACAATCTATTCTTTACCGGCAAAGAGAAGCATTGCTTATAAGGCTGTAAACCTGATTCATGATGGCATGATGGTGATATTATCCGGGGGAACCACCATCCGGGAACTGGTGAAAGCATTACCACCTGATCTGAATGCAACCTTTATTACGGTTAGTGTACCCATCGCCCTTGAATTGCTGGAACATCCAACGGCAGAAGTTATTTTTGTTGGGAACAGGTTATTAAAAAATGCTCAAATGGCAGTAGGAGCGGAAGTAATTCAGCGGCTGAGCCAGATTAAAGCAGATTTGTGTTTTCTGGGAACCAATAGTATTGATGCAAACTTCGGTATTACGGACCTGGAATGGGAAATTATTGAAGTAAAGAGGGCCATGATGAAATGTTCATCAAAAACGGTCTCCTTGGCAATTGCTGAAAAACTGAATACGATACAAAAATTACAGGTTTGCCCCCCGGAATCGATTGATTTACTGATTACTGAACTTGAGGAAGATAATTTGTTATTACAACCCTATAAGGAAAAAGGCATCCTCTGCCTTTGAGGAGGTTCGGCAATCTTTTTTTTGCGGCATTTTGCGGTTTTTTCCTTCATGTACGGGGAAATGCAGGTAGGTGAATAAATAATTGCCCTTGTTTTCATTGTGTATTTTAACAATGTCTTATATTTCCATTAAAATAGGGCAACCATTTTGCAGTTTTTTGCGTAAAAAAAAATGTTAAATGATGCAATGTTTTGCGGGGTTTATCTGTCATAGGGTTGAATTGGAAACTATTCAACTCCCTTAGCCCCTAAACGAATTAAGAAAACTAAAAAACTGTTATGAGAAAAATTGCTTCAATGATGAAAATGGTGGTATTACTGCTGCTGATTTTCTCGTTGCCTTCTTATGGTCAGAGCCAGACTGTAACAGGCACCATTAAAGACTCCGACAAAAAAGAGCCTCTTGCGGGTGTTACCATTAAAGTAGTGGGAACAACCCTTACTACACAAACCAATGACAAGGGTGCTTTCAGCATCAAAGCTACCAATGGCCAGGTGCTACTGGTTAGTTCGGTTGGTTTTGAGTCGCAGCGGGTTACTGTTACAGGGAAAACCATCGATATTGTATTGAAGGGGGGTGTTGCTGATCTTGGTGA
>JBDKLG010000301.1:0-8912 GCA_039795695.1 Bacteroidota bacterium | reverse complement strand
TGGTAATACCCAGGCAATAGCCAGTTTAGAGGTTGAAACAGTTTTTGTTTTCATAAAATACATTTATTTTGAAACAATCTTGAACTGTTAAATTAATCAAGAAGCCCTATTGATAAGGTTTTGAACAAAACTATATTTACGAAATGGTTTTCGGGAACATGCAACCGATTGCGTTGTTTTATGTGTTTTGCGACCAATTCCCGGCAGCTACCATTGAATGGTTTTATTGAAGTATGGTATGCACCGCTTTCCACAAACTGAAGAGGCTTGTAAGGGTAACCAGCCCGCCTACCAGGAAATACATGGTTTTCAGCGGCAATTTACCTACCAATCTGGCAGCAATGGGTGCTGCAATCACTCCACCGATAATTAGTCCCAATACATCGGCGATGGGTATGTGCTTTAACAGGATAAAAAAAGTGACGGCGCTTGCAAATACCACAAAAAATTCAGCCAGGCAAACGGAACCGATTACATAGCGGGGGCTTTTTCTTTTGGATATAAGTGTACTTGTAACCAGTGCCCCCCAGCCTCCTCCTGCGAATGCATCCATGAAACCACCAATACCGGCAAGCCAGCCGGCACGTTTTACTTTGTCCTGTGCTGTTTTTTTCCGCAATGCTTTTCTGATAATAAAATACCCAAGATAACAGGTATAAAAAGCAAGGGGAATGCGAACATAAGTGGCATATTTTTGTCCGAAATAGGCAAGTGTGGCACCAGCTATGGCACCAATGATTCCGGGCACTACAAGGGTTTTGAACAGTTTTCTATTGATGTTCCCGAAACGGTGGTGGCTATATCCGGATACGCCGCTGGAGAATACCCTGGCCGAGTGAACGCGGCTGCTTACAACAGCCGGGCTAACACCATTGGCCAATAGAAAAGTAGTAGAAATGGTTCCATAGCCCATTCCCAGCGACCCATCTACCATTTGTGCCATAAAGCCTGTGAGAAGCATGATGAGGAAGGAGTTGACATCAATAAAATTGGGTATGGATCTAACAGCATCAAATAGTTCACGGGAGGGGAAGAAATTAAAAATTGTTGCCCCAACTATCATGGAAATAAAGGCAAAAATGCAAAGCTTGACTATTTGCTGCCATTGCTTTTCTCTTGGCTTTTGCAGATTTACTTCTTCCAGGGTAACCCTTTTAGCTACCAGTACTTTGGTAAGGTCGTTCAGCTGTTTTACTTTCTCTGAAAAGTCGCCATGAATTTGCCGGCGTATTTCTTCCATATCATTGAGTACATCATCCAGCTGGTCGGGAATGATTTCGTAAAGCAGTTCTTTGAGTCTTTTAGCAATGGTGGGCGATTTTCCGTTGGTGGATATGGCTATTTTGAGATTCCCTTTTTTGACAACTGAACCAAGGTAAAAATCACAGAGCTCGGGTTTATCGGCAACATTTATTAAGATTCCCCTTGCTTTTGCATGGGCCCGGATAAGTTCTGCAAGTGGAATATCGTTTACAGCAACAATTACAATATCAGCCTTATTCAAATCTTCTTCTTCATACGCTTTTTCTATTATGCGAATGTTTTCATGTGCTGCACACAAAAGCCTGATTCTTTCATCAATTGCTATGGCAACAAGGTTGATAGTTGTTTCAGGAGAGTTGGCAAGAACGGCCTGCAGTTTTTCGAGACCGATATTGCCCCCTCCGATTATCACCACAGACAATGTTTCCAGTTTTAGAAAAACAGGGAATAGCCGATTAGGGCTGGCATCGGGGGGTGTATTTTTAAGATATACAGGCTTATCGCTCACTAAAAAAATAAAGGTTTACTGTTTATTAAATTATCTGGTACAAATATAGCATTATTCTACTTATTTAGTAGACTTTTACTTTTTCTATGATCGATTTGTTGAAAATAGAATATTCGGAGAACGTTTACATTTTTGAAATAATCATTGCTGATAGATTGCTGAACCTGGTTCATATAGCCAATTTGAAGATTATCCTTTGCATTGACATTCAAACTAAACCCCGCAAAAAATCGGTTCTGGTCAAAATGGTGGTACGTGATCTCTTTTCCAAAATTAAGGTGTATTTCATCTGATACCACAAAACTTAAGGCCGACTTAAATACCCGTACTTTTTTGATGGGGATATTAAATGAAATGCCATACCTGAATTTCCAATAAAATCCATACCCCGGAGCCAATGCATCATTGTTCAGGATTTTGTGTTTGAATTTTTCCTCCAAACGAATTGCCTGGTTTATGCGGAAAGATTTACCCGGACTTGACCATTGAAGCATTTGCCAGCCCCGGTGTTCAGGTTGCGATACATTTTTATGGTTATCGCCCGGAAACTGGTTAACATAGGCATATCCGGCCATAATTCGAAACCGCTCACCGGCATAATAGGTAGCTCCTACCCTAAGGATGGCCTGCGAAAAGCTGTCTACAAAATGATCTTTAGTTCTTACATGAAGGTCTAACCAGGTTCCCCAATGATTGCTGATACGGGTTTGGTTGAAATAACCAATCCATACCTGATCGAATTTCTCAGCATTGGCAATGCCCTGACTCTTTAGGAGAAAGGGATATAAAAAGATCAACAACAAAAAGCCTGATCTGTTTCTTCTTTCTTGCATTCATTTACACATTTATCCATTGCTTGCGAACAGAGAAATCACCAAAACTCTCCATGGCTTTTCTTTCTGAATCATACGCTGAAAATAATTCATCGAGTATACTGAGTATCTCCGGTTCTGTTATATTTTCCCTGTAAATCTTATTCAATCTTTCACCCTGCCGGTCTCCTCCCAGGTGCATATTGTATTTACCATAGGCCGTTCCCACGAAACCAATTTCTGCTGCATAAGACCTGGCACATCCATTGGGGCAGCCTGTCATGCGAATGATGATTTCTTCTTTGTCTAATGCATACTGTTGCAGCAGCAGTTCAATTTTATCAATAAGGGAAGGCAGGTATCGCTGTGCTTCTGCCAATGCGAGTGGGCAGGTAGGGAAAGCTACGCAGGCCATGCTGTTTTTCCGTATCGCAGAACTCGCTTCCGTATGCGCTTTAATAGCAAATTTGTTCAATATTGCATCAACTGCAGCTTTATCGCTGTCGGCAACATCACTGATGATAACATTCTGGTTACAGGTAAACCTGAAATTAGCCAATCCTGATGCTGCAACAGCAAGCAGGGCCGATTTCAACTGAAGGGTTCCTTCATCAAGCACTCTTCCGTTCTCTACAAAAACCGTATAGTACCACTTGCCTTCTTCGTTGCAATGCCAGCCGAAATAATCCTTCCTGCTTTCGAATCTTACCGGCATAGCGGGCTGTAAGCTAAACCCAATGCGGGTTTCCAACTCTTTTACAAAACTGTCTACACCCATGGTATCAACAGTATATTTTAATCTTGCCAGTTTTCGGTCGCTGCGATTGCCATAGTCTCTTTGAATGGTAGCTATTTCATACACCGCTTTCAAAGTTTTTTCTTCCGTATCGGTAAAACCGATAATAGTGGCCAGCCTCGGATAGGTTTCCTGGTTACCATGTGTGGACGACAGTCCGCCACCAATACCGATATTGAAACCTTTCAATTCATTGTCTTTGATCACAGCTATCAAAGCCACATCATTGGCAAAAACATCTACGTCGTTATTGGGCGGAATCGCAATGGCTATTTTAAATTTCCTGGGCAGGTACCTGTTCTGGTACAAAGGATCTTCTTCCTGTTTTTTGTCGGCAATTTTCTCTTCATCCAGCCAAATCTCATAATAGGCTTTGGTTTTGGGCATTAAGAGTTCACTGATTTTATCTGCGTATTCAAATACCTGTGCATGAATTGCTGATTCTTTGGGATGTGAGCTACAGAGCACATTCCGGTTAATATCGCCACAAGTGGCAATTGAATCAAGCTTTGCTGCATTAAAAGAGCGGATGGTGGGTTTGATTGCTGATTTAATAATACCATGCAGCTGAATTGTTTGCCGGGAAGTGATTTTGATTACGCCGGTAGCATGTTCACCTGCAATATCATGCACAGCTACCCATTGTTCGGGCCTTAAAAAACCTCCGGGTAAGCGCAACCTGATCATGAAAGAATACAATCGCTCCAGTTTTTTTTCTGCACGTTCTTCTCGCCTGTCTCTGTCATCCTGCTGGTACATACCGTGAAACTTAATCACAGCCTGGTCATCTTCATGGATGGCCCCGGTTAATTCGTTCTGCAAACTTTCTGTAATAGTGCCCCGCAAATTGTTGCTGGCTTCCTTGATTCTTTCTATAGATGATTTGTCTGACATTCTTTATTGGTAAAATTCGCTTTGGTTACTACAAAGCCTGTGTTGGCAATTAAATTTTAATATACATCTTTTGAATACCTTCCTGTTTCTTTCAATTGATTGAAAAACTGCAAAGCAGCTTCGGCATTGGTGCCTGCTTCTGTTTCGAATATTTTCAGCAAGGCTTTTTCAACTTCAATACTCATCGGTGCTTTTTGTCCGCATACATAAATAAAAGCTCCATTCTTAATCCATTCATACAGTTCTTTTGCCTGTGCAAGCATTTTATTCTGTACATATTTCTCCTGAGTAATGCCTGCTGAAAAGGCTAAAGAAACCCTGGTCAGCAAACCTGTTTGAAACCAGTCCTGGATTTCTGTCTGGTATAAGAAATCGGTGGTAAAATTTTTCTCGCCAAAAAACAACCAGTTTCTACCACCGGCCCCTATTGCATCTCTTTCCATTAAAAAGGAGCGGAAAGCGGCAATACCTGTTCCGGCGCCAATCATGATAATATCCTGCTCCTTCGCCGGCAGGCGGAATCGTTTGTTTTTTTGCACAAAAAAGGAAATAGTATCATCTGCCTGCAGTGCAGACAGGTAAGCGGAGCAAAGACCCGTATGCCTCAAACCATTTACCATAAACCTGTCTTCTTCTACGGTAAGATGTACTTCATCTCTATTAACTGAAACTGAAGAAGCAAGGGTGTATATTCTTGGCGATTGTGGCGGAAGTGCCTGTATCACTTCCTCAAACATGGCTGCATTTTTTACAGGATACAGTTCCAGCAAGGATTTCAGGTCTGCTTTCAGTTCAGGAATTTCCTGCTGTACTATGCCTGCGTATTTTTTTATCACTCTTTCATGTAAATGAGTGATGGCTAATTTTTTATGCAGCAAAACCTGTACAGTATGTTCTCCATCTTTGAAATCAAGTTTTTTACCGGGGTCAATCCCTGTTAAACGAATGATTTCATTAACCATGCTTAAGGGATTTTCAGGAACAATACCCACCGAATCGCCCGGTTCATAATCGACCCCGGCTGCCTGTATTTCCATGTGCCAGATTTTTTGCGAAGAACCCCTGTCGGTGAGTTGGTTGTTGCTGAGAATGTTTGCGTGGTAAATTTTTTTATTGGCTTTTGTTTCAGCCAGTACTTTGGTTACGGGCAGCCCGGCCTGCAGATTGCCGGGGCGGTTTTGAACAGTTTTCAAAACTTCTTCAAACCAGTCGTTGGCATCGGCTTCAAAATCAACATCACATTTCCGTATAGGTACCAGTCTTTTTCCTCCCAGTTTTTGTAACTGTGCATCTACATCCTCCCCTGTTTTACAAAACATGGGATAAGAGGAATCGCCCAATGCCAATACGCTGAATTTAACATTGTCGAGCCTGAAACCATTGTGATGAATATGGTCATAAAATTTTTGAGCAGCTATGGGAGGTTCGCCATCGCCCTGTGTACTGATTACTACACATAAGTTTTCTTCTTTGCTCAAATCCGTTAACCGATACTGGTCGAGGCTGGCCAGTTTAACAGGGAACTGTTTCTTTTTTGCTTTTGCAGCAAATTCAGTTGCAATCCTTTTTGAATTACCTGTTTCTGTTCCGTATACCAGTGTTAATCTGGACGGAAATGCAGCAGGGACGGCTATTTCAGGCAATTCTTTCCCGTTTAGCAGGCCTGCAATAAATCCATTGATCCAAAGCAGTTCTTCTTTGCTGGAACCGGTTACCAATTCAGTTAATATTTCCTGTTTATGCCCTGCCAGCATATTGTTTGCTTGGTTCATTGTTAATTAATGATTTCACGGTACTGGTAAGGGGTTTGAAATAATATTCTCGCAAATCACTTCCCTCGTACCATCCAAAGTTTTCCTGTAAGGAAACAACTTTCCCGATGATAATCAGGGAGGGTGATAAATAGGTTTGCCCTTTTAGTTTTTTGGCATATTCATAAATGCCCGACACATATACCTGCTGGTAAGTAGTAGTAGCCTGTTCAATCACAGCAATCCTTTTATCCCCGGCGATCCTGTTTTCAATCAGCTTTTCCAGCAGCTGGTCAATGGTTTCGGATGACATGTAAAATACCAGGGTATCATCTGTTTGCGCCAGTTCTTTCCAATATGCATCGGCAATAGCCGTTGATTGATAGTAAGTGAGAAACCTGACTGCAGTGGCAAAATTTCTTGCAGTCAGGGGAATGCCCGCATAAGCTGCAGCGCCTGATGCTGCTGTGATTCCCGGTACTATTTCATAGGAAATTCGGTGCTGAACAAGTGTTTCCAGTTCATCAAGTACATTGGAAAAGAAAGAAATATCACCTCCTTTTAATCTCACCACCAATTTGCCTTCTGTTGCATACCCAACCATTAATTGATTGATGGTTTCCTGGGTAGTGGATACGCCTCTTCTGCATTGTTTACCTACCGGAACAATCAATGCCCCCGGCCGAACATAGCGTTGCAGTATTACCTTACTCACCAGACGATCAACCAGAACGATATCGGCCTGCTTCAGGTAATTAGCCGCTTTGATGGTGATCAGATCGGGATCACCCGGTCCGGCACCTGCTAAAATCACTTTTCCTGTTGGTGAAACAATGTTCATGGCATACTATTAATAAAGTCCTTCAATGGATAAATACCTTTCTCCGGTATCATAGTTGAAAGTGAGTATCCGCGAGCCTTTGGGCAGATCTGCCATTTTTTTGGCAACAGCTGCCAGTGATGCCCCGGTTGAGACTCCCACCAGAATCCCTTCTTCTTTGGCAATTCTTTGCGCATAGGCAAAAGCTTCTTCCTTGCCCACCTGGATAATTCCATCCAGGATTCCGGTATTCAGTATGGATGGAACAAATCCTGCCCCAATACCCTGAAGGGGGTGTGGCGATGGAGCCCCGCCGCTTAATACCGGCGACAGTTCAGGTTCAACGGCAAAAACTTTTAGGGAAGGAAATGTCTGTTTTAAAACTTCTGCCACACCGGTGATATGCCCCCCTGTTCCCACTCCGGTAATGATATAATCCAGTCCTTCCGGAAAATCTTCCAGTATTTCCAGCGCCGTTGTATTGCGATGGATTGCTACATTGGCCATATTGTCAAACTGCTGTGGCATCCATGCACCGGGGTTTGCAGCCACTATTTCAGTTGCTTTTTCAATGGCACCTTTCATCCCCTTTTCTCTTGGCGTTAATACAAATTCAGCACCATAAGCCGACATAAGTTTTCTTCTCTCCACGCTCATACTTTCGGGCATTACAAGGATGATTTTATATCCTTTTACTGCGGCAACCAATGCAAGACCAATACCGGTATTACCCGAAGTTGGTTCTACAATAATGCTTTCCTTGTTCAAGAGGCCTTTTGCTTCTGCATCTTCAATCATTGCCAATGCAATCCTGTCCTTGATACTGGCACCCGGATTGGTTCTTTCCAGTTTAATCCATACTTCATGGTCGGAGCCATATAAGCGATTGATCTTAATATGCGGGGTATTCCCGATGGTCGATAAAATACTGGTTGCTTTCACTTGATTATTTTTTGATTTAAATATTATATAACAAAATTCAGTGGTTCGGGAAAAGGGTTATTGTCCCTGACTTTTATCTCACTTTTATGGTATACTACAGAGTGCGGTTCAACGCTGTAGGTTAGCCATACATTGCCTCCGATAATACTGTCGTGTCCTATTACTGTTTCGCCTCCGAGTATGGTTGCACCCGAATAAACGGTTACATTATCTTCAATTGTAGGATGTCGTTTACTTTGTGCAAGCTCTTTGGCTACCTGTAATGCCCCAAGCGTAACACCCTGGTATAATTTTACCTGGTTACCAATAACAGCGGTTTCTCCAATTACCAGTCCTGTGCCGTGGTCTATTGAAAAGGATTCTCCTATTACTGCTCCGGGATGTATGTCGATCCCGGTTTTGCTATGGGCATATTCTGTAAATACCCTGGGCAAAATTTTCACCCCCTGCTTCCACAACTGGTGCGAGAGGCGGTATACGGCGGTTGCATAAAATCCCGGATAAGCTACCAGTACTTCTTCCTCTGATCCGGCTGCGGGGTCAAATGCCAGTATGGCTTTTGCATCCTGTAATAGAACAGCGTAAATGCGGGGAATTTGTGCAAAAAAATGCTCCGTAATATTTTCCAAGTCTTTTCCCGTTATAATCACATCAAACAATAGGGAAGAAAAATCCTGCTTCAATAAACCAAATTCTGCCTGCAAATCATCCAGTGAATTTTGCTGTTTATTCCTTGGTATAAACAATAAATCGAAAAGGTCATCCAGGAAACGATGTGCCAGCTCTCTGTTGGGAAAAGCTACGGTACAGCGTGTATTCCGCTCATGTAGTTTTTGTATGAAACTCTGGGCATTCATCTTTGCAGGTTTATTCCTTTCTTATTGAATCATGCAGGCACCAACGGTTACATGACTGGTTTCGTCGATTAATATTGCGCTTCCACTCACCCTTAATTTGCTGTATGCATCATAAGGAATGGGAGATGCTGTTTTGATTGTTGCCCGTACAATATCATTTAGTTGTACGGCTTCAGGGGACAGCTGTTTTTCCAATGAATTAACATCCAGTTTGTACTGAATTTCTTTCACAATGGTTTTTACCACCCTGCTATTGATTTGCAACAGGT
>JBDKLG010000300.1:0-4585 GCA_039795695.1 Bacteroidota bacterium | reverse complement strand
TTTACGACTTGAAACTCATGATACTAGAGCTTTTTATTAAAATTAACAGCCCGAAACGGTTTGCTATTAAAAAAATGCTTTGCTAACAATTGTTAGCTCAATTGTTATTCTTTGAATCCATCTCATCATTTAACCGGCAGGAAAATTTCTGCCATCATGCAGCGTGCGCTTCCGCCTCCATTGGTTTCAATGGTATCCAGAGAAGCATGAATAATGGGACAATAGGATTGAATAAGGGATACCTGCTGCGGCGTAAGTGACTGAAAAGCCCTTGTGGACATAACCAGGAACAACTGCCCTGTTTTACTTCGCACCTGCAGCATATTTCCGGCAAACTGGTTCATCTGCCCAATAGTAATCGGAATGATTTTTTTACCGGATTTTTCCAGTGTGGCGGTAAGCAAATTGTTTGCTTCCTGGTTTTTGATGGCTTCCAGGCAAACAACTGCAAAATTGCTGGCAACACACATCATTACATTGGTATGATAGATGGCTTCATTCCCGGCATCAAATGCCGAAAATGCGATAGGGCGGTACCCCATTTGGTTGCAAAAAATTTCCAGCAGTTCAACATGGGTTCTGGGAGAGATGCAGGCATAGGCAATTTTATTTTCACGGTCAAGCACCATACTTCCCGTTCCTTCCAGAAATTTTTCCTCTTGCTCAAACCCAGTCAGGTCAATGGTTTCATTGATTTGAAATTTTTCAAGAATAGATGCCAGCACTGCCGGTTTTCTTTCCAGCCTCCTGTTGTGTGCATACATCGGGTATAAAACAATCTTTCCTTTCTCATGAAATGAAATCCAGTTATTGGGGAATAGGGAATCGGGGGTAGGCGGCTCATGGCTATCCTGTATCACTGTTACATCAACAGCATTCAGTTCCAATACCTGCACAAAACTGTCAAATTCACTAAGGGCTTTTTCCTGAATAAATGGGTCGGAAGATTTGACCTGGAAACTATTATTAACGGCGGTTTGAGCATTAAAATCAAAGGCGATGGGCCTGATCATCATCAGGTGGCTGGTATTTTGCATGGCTGAATTTTTAATGAGTACTTAGCTGTTCTCTCCACAATGGCATACTCATGCAATGGAAACCTCCCCTTGCTCTTGATAATTCCGCTGATGGCATTAGTATCAAAGTGTTTTCAATCGAGTCTGTTTGAATGGTTCCTTTTTCCAGTTCCTCCAGCAATTCTTTTACATGTATCACCGTGAAACCCTGCTGCCTGAATGCTTCGGTTGTTTTGTCGTTTCTGTCGTAACCCAATACCACACCTTCTTTCAGCGCCAGCAGATTGCAGGAATCAGTCCATTGTTCGCGGGCACTATAGGGGAACTCATTGTTGCCCGAGTAGATAAAGCAAACCTCCTCCCGGCAGTTCAGGTCATTTCTACTGATATCTGTGAGCAGGTCTTCCAGACTTTCAAAAATGATGGGGGTTTCCGGGCTTTTTTTATGGAACTGCCATATTTTTATTTTCTCTTCTTTCTTTACTTCAAGTACCCGTTCAATCATATCCGCATCCTCATGTTTAACCGATTTGCGTGAAAAATTACCCAGCATTACCCACATATTTCTTTTAACCTGGGTAAATACTGTATCAATATGCATGTAATCTCTTTTCTTGGGAATTTTGATGATACTTACTTTTTCCACCAGTCCTTTCTCAAATACAGCGTTGGTAATGCGCACTGCTGCTTCAGAAGTAGTTCTTTCGCTGATGCCCACGAGGAGATGGTTTTCGCTTACTACCATGATATCACCGCCTTCCAGTGTTATTTTTTTATCATCGTCTTCCTTGGGCATTAAAAAACCATAGGTGGAATCGGCCAGTTCAATAATATTTTTTTGATACGCCGCAAATAAAGGATGCTGAAAGAAAATATATTTTGCCAGCAATGCTTCTCGTGTTCTTGCTTTTTTTGCAGGCTTATTCAACAATACATGGTCCTTGATGGTGATACCGATATCCCTGGTAAAAATAAAATTCGGAATGGGTGCAAACAGCATTTGCCTGGAGCTGGATGTGCCGGAAACAAAGGTTTTGGCCAGTTCAACAGGGGAGTAGCTCAACAGGATTTCCTGTAATTGATAGGTACAGCCTTCTATCGCACAAACAGATGCCACCAGTTTTGAACGGATGGAACTGTCGTTCAGAATCTTTGCCAGCAACCATTCCAGCTCAATTACTTTTTCTGATGCATAGAAATCCGTACTCTCGGGCTTGTAAAAACTTCTATCGGCAGCTGCAGCATCAATGGCTATCAATCTCCCCTTTATTTTCTCGGGATCCAGAAAATAGAGAAGAATCTTTGTATAATAATCGTATTCATGCCTGCGGATTGTTTCCAAATGCACAATGTCTTCAAATAACCAGTCCTGTGCCTTGGATGGCACTACTTTACCCAGTCCGCTATCCGGACTATGCACCAATAAACGTTTTAGTGTTCCTATTTCAGAACCTACAAATAATTGATTATTCATACACCGATGAATTGAATTAATAAGTTAAGCTGCCATTGACTCTTTGAAAAAAGATACTACCTAATGATCAGGCATGGCATTAAGTCCGCGGTACATCCATGCAAAATGGGCTGTAAGAAATGATATGGTTGAACAATGGTTCATGTATGCCGTAAATTTACCAATTTATTTCCAAACCGGTTTGATGCTGTCTGAACCCATTGATTGACAATATTTTAAATCGTACAAACATTTCTTCGCTGTACCAGTTGTCCTCCCTGGTTTTCCTGATTACTGCTGCATGTGCTTTCATTCTGTACGCAAAATTTTTCATTGCCTCCCTGTTTTCCCAGATACTGAAAGTAGCCTGTTTAATCCAGGGTATTTCGCCGATACCAACAGTGCAAATAAGGCCTTCCGCTTCATTCATTGCTGCGGTAACACCCGGCACATTGCTCCAGAATGATTTGAGTTTGGGTATGCGAATGGTTGCCCTTGTTAAAACGCCCACAGGTCCTTCATCATCAGCTTGCCTGCGGATATTGCCAAAACATTCTTTTCCGTCCCATTTTCCATGTCCTTCCAATGGTTCCATCACCACTGTACTTAGCTCACAATGAAAAAACTGCCACCAATGCAATAGAAAAGCCGGTGTTGCATAGGAAGCAGTATCGCTTGTTGCAGACGCATCAAACACCTGCAGTACGGCCCATTGCCGCAAATCGGGTATTTTATCAAAACTGCCGTTTTTGCCGCAACCCATCAGTTTCCAAAAACTGCAATTGCGTGAAAACATAAGCGGTATCCGAAAAAATGCCATGGATAGTATGCCTGCAAATGAGAGCCAGCCGGGGTACCTTGCAATGGTTAAAGTGCAGATCATTAAAGCAATTTTAGCACAATGTATCTGCAAACATACAGAATGGTTGGAGGGATAAAAGAATCTGTCTAATTTGGTTGGATGAATTTACTGGTCACCCATATCAAACAACTGGTCAATATCAGAAACCAAAACTGCTTATTGCGCGGAAAAGCAATGGCCGAACTGCCGATACTCGAAAATGCCTATTTGGTTATTAAAGATGGTTTGATTAACGCTTATGGTAGTATGGCAGAACTGCCGAATATTCCCAAACAGCAGCTTCCATCGGATAGGTATGATGCAAGAGGTGCAAGCGTTTTACCCACCTGGTGCGACAGCCATACACACCTGGTTTTTGCGGCAAGCAGGGAGGAGGAATTTGTGGATAAGATCAAGGGATTGAGCTATGCTGAGATTGCGGCAAAAGGCGGCGGCATTTTGAATTCTGCAGCAAAACTGCAGGAATGCGCAGAAGAGGCGCTTTACGAAATGGCGTTTAAGCGATTAAAGGAATTGATCAGGCTGGGTACAGGATCCATTGAAATCAAAAGCGGTTATGGTCTCAGCACAGATGGTGAAATAAAAATGCTGCGGGTAATCAAAAAACTCAAAGAGCATGCACCCATACCGGTTAAAGCAAGTTTTTTAGGTGCACATACTTATCCGCTTGCCTACAAAGACAATCACGGAGCTTATATAGACCTGATCATTAACGAAATGCTTCCCAGAATCCGCGAAGAAAAGCTGGCCGATTTCATTGATGTTTTTTGTGAAACCGGTTTTTTTAGTCCGGAAGAAACTACCACCATCTGCAAAGCAGGCATGGCCATTGGATTACAGCCAAAAATTCATGCCAACCAACTCAGTCTTTCCGGTGGTATCGAAGCCGGAGTTAAGTTGGGAGCTTTGTCTGTTGACCACCTGGAAACCATGGATAATGCAAGCATCCGCTTACTGGCCGATTCCAATACCATTGGCACTTTATTACCTACGGCTGCCTATTTTCTTCGAATGCCCTTCCAGCCGGCCAGGGCTTTACTGGATGCAGGCGCAGCCATTGCGATTGCCTCTGATTTTAACCCGGGTTCAAGCCCGAGCGGTAATATGAATATGGTGGTTTCCATGAGCTGTATCCAGCTTAAAATGTTGCCGGAAGAAGCCATTAATGCCGCCACAACCAACGCTGCTTTTGCCATCAATCTCGAGAATGAGCTGGGCAGCATTAGTAAGGGGAAAAAAGCCAACCTGATTTTT
>JBDKLG010000299.1:0-2802 GCA_039795695.1 Bacteroidota bacterium | reverse complement strand
TGGCATCCATGGGATCTGGTCAAAAGCAAAGTCCTTTCAGACAATTCAAAATAGAACACTGGGATACCAAAAAAGGTATGCCAACCGATCTTTGCCTGAATGTGTACCAGACCAAAGACGGGTTTATCTGGCTTGCCGGTTACAACGGATTAATCAGATTCGATGGCGTAAATTTCACCGCTTATAACCAAAGAACCGTGCCCCTGATCAAAACAGATAACCAGGAGGGGCTGTTGGCAGAAACAGAAGATACCACACTTTGGATACCAACCACTGCCAGTGGTTTACTGAGTTACCGGAAAGGCATTTTTACAGCCTACCTCAAAGAGGCAAATACTGTCCGATTTCTGGGAAAGACAAAACAGGACGAATTATTGCTCTCCCTGGGCAGGGGAGAGAGGAGCTATATTTTATTTGACACACATACTTACAAGTACAAAGAACTGTCTGATTCGGCAATTTTTCAAATGTTCAGGGATGATCGGTTTGTGATAAATAACAGCATTGACCTTGCTGGAAATCGATGGGTACTTTACAAAGGAGCGCCGGTAAGAATCAACAAGGGAAAAGCATTTCTGTTAACAGCAAAAGAAGGAGTACAAAAAAGAAATTTTTTTGTGGATATCTATGTCGATAGCAGGAACAGGGTTTGGTTCACAACATCAAACGGGCTCTTAATCTGGAATGGGCAATCAATCGTTCCTTATCCGGGAATTGAAAAAAGTAATTTTATTCCTGCCAATGCTACAAAAGCCTTGTTAAAAGAAGACAGCAAGGGCGGTATATGGGCTGCCACGCAAGCAGGCCTTGCATACCTTGAACCAGGGGCAGAAAAATTTTCCTTTGTGCCGGAAAACTCTCCCCTGTACGGACAGAACATCAATTGTATTCTCGAAGACAATGAAAAAAACATCTGGCTGGCCTCAGAAATTGGGTTGTTCAAAGTAAGCAGAAGCAAATTTATCAACTATTCTTTACAAGATGGATTAAGCAGCAACAGAATTTCCGGAGTTGCTGTTATAGATGATCAAAAATTTGTTGTAGGAACAAAATCAAACTTATTTCTGATCGACAAGGGAACTGTAAAACCTTACCCGTTCATAAATCCCCGAAACACCAAACTTTCTCTGGAAGCATTTCATATTTTTTATGACTCCCAGAAAAATATATGGGTATGCGGTCCTGCCAATATTACCAAACTAGCGCCTTCAGGAGAAACCGTGTTTGGTGTAAATGGCCAGGTTAGATTTGCTTTTGAGGATGCCGATAAAAAAATATGGTTTGCATTACCGTATCAGGGAATTGGATTCATCAACAAGCAAGGACAGTTTGAACTTCTGAACCTTCCAAAAGTAAATTTTAAAACCCTCTTTCTTAGTTCTATCAGGAAACTAATAAACGGAAATTGGGTGATAACTTCTTTTAACAAGGGCATATTATTGATAGATAAAAACGGTAACCCCATTGATATTGGGAATAAACCCGGTTTAACGGGCGTAGGAGTTTTTGCTTCTTACGAAGAAAAAGATGGTACCGTATGGTTTACCTCTCAATCGGGTATTATCAGGTATAAAAATGGCGTTTTTGCTGAAATTGGATTTGCAGATGGCCTGCCGGAAAATGCCCTGTTTGCTTTTTTGCCGGATCACAAAAACTATATTTGGCTCCCTTCCAATAAAGGGTTGATTCGTGTACTAAAAAAAGAATTGGACGATTATATTGATAAAAAATTGACCAGGATCCATTGGCAATTGTATGATGATGGAGATGGTATGTTGAACAGGCAATGCGTTGGAGCCCGGCATTCTGGTATTACCCCAGATGGCAGATTGCTGATTGCAACTATTGGCGGACTGGTAGTAGTTGATCCTGATAAACTGGTCAAAAATACCCTGGCACCCCCGGTAGTGATACATCGGGTTCTGCAGGATGATGTGCAGGCCGACATCTCAAAAACCAGCGTCTTCAATCCCGGAACGCACCGGTATACCTTTGAATACAGTGCACTTAGTCTGGTTGCACCCGAAAAAGTAAAGATCAAATTCAGGTTAATTGGATACGATAAAGACTGGGTCAATGCGATTGGCGACAGGGAAGCATTCTATACCAATCTACCCTCCGGAGAATATACTTTCCAGGTAATTGCCAGTAACAATGATGGTATTTGGAATGAAAAAGGGGCAATGTATCAATTCGTAGTAAGACCATTTTTTTATGAAACTATTTGGTTCTACCTGTTGATTTTCTTACTGGCACTTACGTTGGTCTGGTTAATTGTAAGATGGAGAACCCGCGCTTCAAGAAAGCAGAACGAATTATTGGAAGCACAGGTAGCTTCCAGGACCAAAGAGTTGAATCTTGCAAACAATGAACTAAGTCAAAGCAATACTGAATTGGCTATTCAGCATGAAAATCTTTCAAAAACGATTGGGGAACTTAAAAACACCCAATCACAATTGGTCCAATCCGAAAAAATGGCTTCACTGGGTGAACTCACAGCAGGCATTGCCCATGAAATTCAAAACCCATTAAATTTTGTGAATAATTTCTCTGAAATAAACAAGGAATTGCTGGTTGAAATGAAAGGAGAAATTGACAAAGGCAATTTGCCGGAAGTGAAATCGATTGCGGATGATGTAATAAACAACGAAGAAAAAATAAACCACCACGGCAAAAGAGCCGATGCAATTGTAAAAGGGATGTTACAACATAGCCGCAGTGGTACCGGTATTAAAGAGCCCACCGATATCAATGCCCTGGCAGATGAATACCTGCGATTGGCCTATCATGGTTTAAGGGCCA
>JBDKLG010000298.1:0-3811 GCA_039795695.1 Bacteroidota bacterium | reverse complement strand
CGAACAAATCTGGTTTGCCGTAATGGGCCCCAATACACCTGCCAAAGGAGAAATGAAAAATGAGGGCCAGTTATACCAGAAACAGTTTGCACAAACCATTGCTAAAATAATGGGCTACACTTTTAAAGCAACCCACCCGGTTGCTGATGAAATACTTTCGGTGCTGAAATAACCATACCTGAAAACAACTGCTATTTGCCGGTAAATACGGGCTTTCTTTTTTCCAGAAAAGCAGCAGTCCCTTCTTTCCTGTCTTCGGTGGCAAAACAATCGCCGAAAGCAGTTACTTCAAGGGCATAGCCATCTTTGGTTTCATCAAGCACTGCATTTGCAGCTTCAATACATTTAGCCACTGCAAAGGGGGCTTTGCCATTGATAACAGTTAATAGCGATTTCGCTTTTTCAATCAATTCTTCCTGGGGAACAACATAATTAACAAGGCCGAATGCTAATGCGGATGCAGCATCAAGCATACCCCCGCTCATTAATAATTCCAATGCCCTGCCTTTACCAATCAACTGAACCAGTCTTTGTGTTCCGCCATAACCCGGAATCAAACCCAGGTTCACTTCTGGCTGCCCAAATTTGGCATTGTCAGCCGCAATTCTGAAATGGCAACTCATGGCCAGTTCACAGCCTCCGCCCAGCGCAAAACCATTTACACAGGCAACAATGGGTTTGGGAGAATTTTCTATCCTGAAAAAACTATCCTGTCCGGCCTTTGCCAACTGCCTGCTTTGTGCTGCCGTTAAGGAACTGAATTCACTGATGTCTGCACCGGCAACAAATGCTTTGCTTCCTGAACCGGTGATGATTACAGAGCGGATGTCGGCATTGCTGTATACTTCATCCAGCGCTGCATTCAGGTCAATAAATACCTGTTTATTCAAGGCATTCAGCTTATCGGGCCGATTGATGGTTATCGTGTAAATGCCCTCTTCCAAATTAGTGATGATGGTGGCTGCCATTTTGATTTTTTTATTGCGTTAAACCCCGAAAGTGATTGCGAATACGGGTTGAGTGAATGTATCGATCATAAACATAAATGAATAGTTGTTATAATCATCTTCCTTGACCATACATAATATCACCGGAATAAATATTGTTTCAGCACATGCAGGCTTCTTGTTCCACCAATTTGAAAGCGCTTGCATCCGGTCGGGCAAAGGTTTCAATGACTTAGCATGCGCTTTGTTTTTTAATGCTTCAGTCCCACTTCTGGAGGATTAAAAAGGTCTGTTGGCGGCTGCCCACTGTGCAATATAACTGGCAATATCGGCTGTAGCGGCACCCGGTGCGAATAATTTTCCAACACCCATATCATTTAATGCCCGCATATCTTCTGCAGGAATGATGCCACCTCCTGTTACCAAAACATCGTTCATACCTTTTTCTTTGAGTAAAGCCATTACTTTTGGAAAAACGGTCATGTGGGCACCGCTCAGGATACTGATTCCTATGGCATCAACATCCTCCTGTAAGGCAGCATTCACAACCATTTCAGGGGTTTGCCTTAATCCGGTATAAATTACTTCCATGCCGGCATCCCTTAATGCGGTGGCAATAATCTTGGCCCCCCTGTCATGGCCATCTAAACCCAGTTTGGCAACCAGTACGCGAACAGGTCTTTTCATATTCAATCATTTTGATAATTGATTTGCTAAAATTAAATCAATTGTGTTTAGGTTTACTTATTAAAACAATCCTTTATGAACTACCGGAAATTTGGCAATACAGACCTCAAAGTTAGTGAAATAGGATTTGGTACCTGGGCTATTGGTGGAGCTGCATTTGTAGGTAAGCTGGCTATCGGCTGGGGAGCTTCCGATGATGCTGTTTCTGTAAAAGCCCTTCATACGGCCATGGATGCAGGCATCAATTTTTTTGATACCGCAGATTTTTACGGTTTAGGTCATTCAGAAAAACTGCTTGGCGCCTGCTTCGGAAACCGTAAAGATGTGATCATTGCTTCCAAACTAGGGCAAAAAAAAGGCCCTAACGAACAAGTACTACTCGATTATACCAGTGATTATATCATCAAAGCCTGTGATGAGAGCCTTAAGCGGCTTAAAAGAGACTGTATCGATTTTCATCAACTGCATGTTGCAAGAATGCAGCACCTGGAAAATGGGGAATGCATCGAAGCAATGCAGCTATTACAACGACAGGGGAAAATCAGGTACTGGGGTATTTCACTGAATACTTTCCACCCTTTTCCCGAAGCTGATTTTTTCTTTCAGCATCAACTGGGCAATGGGTTTCAGCTGGTGTTTAATCTTATTAACCAAAAAGCACTGCCCATTCTTTCAAAAGCCGCGGCAGCAGGCTATGGGATCATCGCCAGAATGCCTTTGCAGTTCGGGCTGCTTTCAGGAAAAATTAAACCGGATACGGTATTCGGTAATGATGATCATCGCAGCTACCGCCTGGTGCCCACAATTACAGAAACAGCAATCAAAATATTGCAACAGGAAATTTGGCCATTATGCGATAAATACCAAACAACTGCTGCCGGACTGGCGCTGAGTTTTATACTGAGCCATCCGGAAATAACTACAGTTATCCCCGGTATCAGAACACCGGAACACGTGGCTTTGAATACGGAACAGCTGGTGGTAATTTCAGAGCAAGACAAACGGCATTTGCAAAAATTATATGAATCTCATTGGATGCCGGTAATGGACTTGATGGAGAAACAGGGATAAGCTTAATGAAAATTGAACTGTTTTCTTGAGTCGCGGATATGTTCTTCCGCAATGATTCTGACAGAATCATCCGGGTTACTGTACAGCATAATCTTTGCCCCAAATTCGCGCGCATATTTTTGTGTAACGGAATCTTTTATGACTGCTTTACCCCAGTGTGAAAAAAAAGCATCGTCGGACTCAGGTAATTGGGCACAAACAAATAAAAAATATTTGTAGGTAAATTTTTCCGGCAACCAGAAAACATAACTCGCATTATCACTATAGATTTCCGGAAGTCCCCATTTTTTTCCGTAAAAACTTAGTGCACCCGCTTCGCCGTAATTATCTCCATAAACCATGGTTTCCTTTTTAACACTATCCGGTAAAGCGTGGTAAATTTTAGCGGTTTTGAACGCCATCTCTTTCCAGCCAAGCATGTCGGCAAAATCCTGCGGTAATGCATGCTGCTTTTGATCCTCCCAGCTCAGAACAGGGCTTTTATCCATCTGTGATACGCGATAAAAAGCCGCCAGTTTTTGAGGTGATAAGAAAGGCAGGGCAAACGGCAGGGTTAATAAAGTGATGACGAACATGCCGGTAAGGGCAATCCATTTTACCCAGCCAAACCATTTAGTAAAGGATAATTGAGAAAACCAAACACCACCAAAAGCCATTAGGGTAGGATAGATGGCGGAAGCGTAATAAGCTTTTCCGTTAAAATAAAGCAGTATGCCAATAATACCGAAATACATAATTCCCAATAACCGGTATTTTCGACCTGCCGGATTTGCAAATAGAAACCACAGGCCACCTAGCCAAACAAAAAAAGAAGGTAAAGTCATTAGAAACTGGTTAATAATGAAATCCTTTCCGGTATTTAGTTTGAGCAATCTTGAGGTTAAAAGATCCATATGATGCATTACAGGAAAATGGTGCCTGTATTGCCAGAGAAAGTTGGGTAAACAAATAACTATGCCAACCAGCATTGCCAGGTAAAAATTTTTGTTCAGGAACAAACGTCTTTGTTTGCTAAGCAGCATGGCAACTACCAAAGAAAAAATGTAAAACAGCGTAGTGTATTTTCCCAGCATGCCCAACCCTAAACCAATTCCCAAATAATAGAG
>JBDKLG010000297.1:0-14372 GCA_039795695.1 Bacteroidota bacterium | reverse complement strand
GTACGATTTGACACCGCACGCCAGTTTAGCAAACTAGTGGATTCGGCCTCTCTCCCACCTCACCTCGCATTACGCTTTCCCGTTTTCGGGAGTGCAAAGATAGAAATGTTTGTTTGTATTTCAAAGAAATTCGGGCAAAATTTTTGATATTTTTTTTTTAATACGGCAAGTAGCCCCGCTTGCAGCGGGGCATGAATTTCGGGAATTAGCGCAGGCCGGTAGCGCACCTGGTTTGGGACCAGGGGGTCGCAGGTTCGAATCCTGTCTTCCCGACAAAAAATAAAAAGCTTGGTAACTTTGTTATCAAGCTTTTTTATTGCATACCCCTGATCATTCATCCATACCTACCCATCTATACAGGTGCTGGCTTTTTAGATAGCATCATTTGATCCTATCATGAAACCAGGATAGTAACCCCTAATTGTAGATCTACCGGCAAGCGCTTCAAAAAATATTCAGCCTTTCTTTAAATAGAAAATCATATTGACCATCATCCCTGTTACAGATTGTCAGTCAATCCGATAGCTATCTCTGTTGAAAATTGCTTTCATCAGTATCACAACTATTCCTGCAGGTAAATACGGGGAAAATAGGGATTTGCCCGGGGAAATTTCTTCCGGTAAACAGGGAATAATAACAGTAATAATCTGTGAAATACCCCCTTGTATTCGCTTCTACAGCCAGATAATTTCGTCCTGTTAATCATCGGCTAAGCCAATTTTCCGCTTCAAAGGCAGAAAACTGATTATCAGTGGAATCCAGCCACCACGCTAAAAAACGGGGCGAATCCGAAAAGCCATATGAGTAGGGAAACCCAAAATTTATCCATCATGTCAGTTACAAAATCTCAAAGGGCACTGGTAGTAGTGTCTTATCTCTCCGCCTCAACCAAATGGTTTGACGGTTACAATTTTATTGAAGCTTCGGGAATGACAACGGTAGACCTGTTTCTTTCGGGGAAATACAGTTGTATTGAAAAACTGAAAGACAGCAGCGCCACCAAAACAAATTTCCTGAACAAATTGAGCACCCTTGCGGCAAAATCAACCATCAAGGCAATTGATGTGATTGTTATGACGCATGGCGCTAACAACACGCTTTATTTCTACAAAAGCTCCGGCGACAAAATGGATGCGGTAGGAATGGGCACACTGGAAAACGATATCAAAGCATTGAGCACGGGCGGTAAATTGCGGATGCTCTATTCTACGGCCTGCTATGGCTCGAGCCATAACGATAATTTTGTGGATGCAGGATTCAAAGTATCTGTTGGAGCAAAAGGCGTGAATACCAATTCGGCTACCGAATTTCCCATTGTGTTAGGCATGTGGGGTGGAGGCGATAAAATCAGCACCTGCATAGCCTGGGGCGAAAAAGGGTATGGGGTTTTTGATGCCATCGCAAAACTTAACAAGAACTGGAAGGATGCCAACAGTGATAAGGATGTTTATGGCAGGGGAAGTATTACAATTGACAGTTCCATTTAAGGCCAATCAATAGAGCTTCACTAACAGTAGCGCCCTTGAATTCAGGGGCGTTACTGTTGATACACTGCCTGCTTTTTTAAATGCAGGAACCTGAATCTTTCTGTCTTTTATGTTTTGAACAAGGGTCTTCCAATCTGTCTAAAGTGGACCAGCACTCCTGTATTGCTTATTTTGCAGCATAAAACAGGGTATGTATATTAGAGGTGAGATTCTGGATATAGCGTTTCTGTCAACCTTGTAAAATAATAGTATACTATTATAGAAAAGTGCAAAAAGCAATATTGATTTTTTTTTGTTGCCTGAGTTTCTACCAAACCAATGCCCAAAATGGCTTGTTTTTTGAAAAGAAATACCTCTACGGTGGTCTGGCATTCAAATTTTCAGAAAATTACACCGATAACAAAAACAGGCTTGTGTATACGGTATACGACGAAAAGCGCAATGATTTCTCCATTAATATCCAGGGCGGTTATTTTATTAATAGCAATACAGCTTTTGGCGCACAAATCAACTATGGGCATACCCGTACAATTGGTAAGCAATTAGGCTCTTCGGGTCAATTGGCTGATGTAAATCTGGAGAAAGAATCCTGGGCTTCATTCGGTACCATGAAAAATTTTATTCCCTTAGGCAATAAACACCGTTTCTTCCTGTATAACCTGGCAATGCTGGGTTATGTTGCTAAAAACAGTTTAGAGGAGTCTACTTCGCAGGGCGTTTTACAAAGAACCTATTCGCAGGATAAAAGTGTGGAACTTAATCTGGCTCCGGGTTTGATGGTAAATGTGATAAAGGGGTTTGCCGTGGAAACCGGCATGCAGATCGCCGGATTTCAATATGCCTGGAGTAATTCAGTCATTGACGGGGTTCCCACTACGAAACAACATTCTGTATCAGGCGACTTTACCATCAACCTGCTCAGGTTGAACCTCGGATTTTATTATTATTTCAGCATAAAGGGCAAAACAAAATGAACAGACAAAGATATTTCTACCCTTTGGTGCTGCTCATCCTGGTTGCTTCCGGTTGTATCAAGGAAGATCATTTTGGCAAATCAACACTTAAGCAAATACTGTATTTCACCTTAAAAGGCCAGGTAGGAAATTCCAATATCAAAGAAGACAGCTTAAAAATTTACATTACCCTGGCAGCTTCTGCGAATCTACAGACCAACAGCCCCGATTCAGTCGGACTTTCCACTTTCGCGAAAATAAGTCCGGCTAAAACAGTGAACAGAGATTTTTCAACTCCTGTAAAATATGCTGTAACGGCTGAGGATGGCAGTACTTCAGAATACACCATTATCGTGGTGCAGGAAGGGGCAAATCCACAACTGGAGAATTCCGATTTTGATGATTGGTATACCCCTGCCGGACTTAATTACCAGGAGCCCGGAAAAGATGCGAATACCATCTGGGCCAGTGCCAATGCAGGTGTTGCAACCATGGGTTTAAGCAATGTGAATACAACAGCGCTGTTGATAAACGGAACTGATTTTGCAGCACATTTAGTAACAAAAGACCTGGGGTCACTGGCACAGATAACAGGCCAGCGGATGGGATCGGCAACTTTGTTTACGGGAAAATTTGTTTTGAATATTGCAAATCCAATTGCTTCAGCCCAGTTTGGTATCCTGTATACTTCAAAGCCAAAAAGTTTTACAGTGGATATGAAATATCAACCCGGTACGCCATACAAAGACGGGAGGAATAATGTGTTGAATAAAACCGATTCCTGTGATATTTACCTGCTGCTGGAAAACCGGGACAACCCTGGCAATGTCAAACGGATAGCTACCGGATGGTATCGCAGCTCAATTGCTTCCACCAATTATCAAACGCTGAGCGTTCCGCTTGTATACGGACAATTGCCTGCAGGTAGCCCAGACTACCAAAAGCCCCCTAATGGATTGTATGGACTGGCTACTGACCGGGTAACACATATCAGTGTGGTTTTTGCTTCCAGTGCGCAGGGCTTGTTCTACGAAGGAGCCGTTAATAGTGTATTGGATATAAATCATTTTAAACTAAATTACTAAGGCAATGAGCGGAATGAAATGATGTGAGAACATTTTCTTAACCACCGACACAAATGACAAAATGATAAAATAAAATATTTTGGCATTTGTAAAATGCGATATATTAGCTGGTTATGTAATAAAAATGAAAAAATAAAATAGACAGGCTGAGTTCATTTTTAAGTATTTTTGCAAGGGAACAACAATTTCTAATAAATCTTCTATGCCGCAGATTCACGATCAAACCACCTGTCAGTCATGCTCTCAGCGGTTTAATTCCGTTTTTTGTAAAGCAAAAGAAGAGTACATTAACCAGATCAACGAGCAAAAAATCTGTAATGTTTACAAAAAAGGGCAGATACTTTTCAATGAAGGAGCCTACCCATTTGGTGTGTATTGCATCAACGACGGAAAAATCAAATTATCGCATGTAGGCGATGATGGAAAGGAGCAGATTATCCGTTTGCTGAAAGCCGGAGATATTCTGGGATATCGTGCACTGCTAAGCGGCGACAGGTACAGTGCCAGTGCTGTTGCATTGGAAGACACGCAGATCTGTTTTATTCCAAAAGAATTGTTTGTAAGCGTATTAAAACTGGATCCGGGATTGGCTTTTGAGATGATGAAACTGCTGAGCGATGAACTGCACAAAGCCGAAATCAAATTAACCCATCTGGCGCAAAAACCCATCAGGGAAAGGCTTGCAGAGACTTTGTTGTTTATCAAGGAAACCTATGGGTTTGAGGAAGACGGCATTACACTCAATGTTCGTTTATCCCGGGAAGAGATAGCCAATTTGGTTGGAACTGCTACGGAATCGGCCATCCGTTTATTGTCTGAATTCAAAAAAGACGGCATGGTTGAGCTGGATGGTAAGAAAATAAAAATCCTCAGTCAGAAACAATTGATCAAAACCGCCAACCTGCAGGATTGATCAAAGCTTTTTCAGAACGCCTCAATACCTGATTACCCTGCACCCTTGGTTTTTATTGTATAGCTGATGGCTACCCGCTTAAAGCATGATAAAAATCATGTTTCAGGTTGAGTATCATCATATATCCCGGAATCCTCCCGGATTAACTTGCACTTAAATTGAAGGGCATGTTGATGAAACAATGGGATACCAATTTACAGGAAGGCTTAGGCCCTGAAGCCCTCTGTGATTTCATTGAAAAAGAATGCCAGACAGCCATTAACACCAGCTGCACCAAAATAACCCATTACTTTTCACAGGAAACCAACAAAGAACTTCCGGAACCTACTTTTGAACTGGCACAAATCCTCTATGCCAAACTGGATGATGAAGTGCAACACCTGTTCCTGAAAGAATCGGGTATCATTTTTCCCGCTATAAAAAATGCCGGCCCGGGTCATTGTATCCACGAAAGAATTCCCGACAGTATCCAGCATACACAACAGGTAATTATCAACCTGCTTTTAAAATTAAGGCAGCTGCTTAACAACTACGTTATTCAACCAGGATGGAATAACGAGTGGAAAACTTGTTTAAATGAATTATTCCTGCTGGAAAATCTAATTCATCAATGGATTTATATTGAACAGAGTTTGTTGTACCCATCCATTACATCAAAAAAAGACCAGGTACTTTAACATATGCCGAAACTAGTATCAATACCAAGTAAGGCATCATGCTTTCATTGCGGTGAGGACTGCAAAGAGGAGTATGTTTTCTCTCACGAAAAATTTTTTTGCTGCTCAGGTTGTAAAATGGTGTACGAATTACTGAATGAGACCGGTATGTGCGACTATTATACCCTCACACATAATCCCGGAACCAGTCAGAGAATAAAAGTGCGGGCTGATAAATTTTCTTTTCTTGATGATGGACAAATCAGCCAATCACTGATTCATTTCGACAATGGGCTGCAACAGCATGTTACATTTTATCTTCCCCAGATACATTGCAGCAGTTGTCTTTGGTTACTGGAAAACCTGCATCGCATAAATCCGGCTGTAATAAGCAGCAAAGTGAATTTTGAAAAAAAAGAAGCAGATATTGTTTTTGAATCATCAGGGATATCTCTGCGCAAAGTAGCTGAATTGCTTACCGCTATTGGGTATGAGCCTTATATTAGTTTGAACGATATGGGTGGCAGATCACCCGGAATAAACCGAAACAAAATTTACAAACTGGGTGTGGCAGGTTTTTGCTTTGCCAATATTATGCTCATGAGTTTTCCGGAATATTTTGGTGTTGATGCAAAGGAAGCTTCATTGCTTGCTTTATTCCGCTACGGTAATTTAATCCTCAGCCTCCCTGTTTTTTTCTACAGTGCCACTGAATTTTACAGCAGCGCCTGGAAAAGCCTGCAGCACCGCTTTCTCAATATAGATGCCCCCATTGTATTGGCCATATTCGTCACATTTGTACGTAGCTTATATGAAGTACTATCCGGAACGGGCGGCGGCTATTTTGATTCCATGAGCGGCATCGTTTTTTTTATGCTTGCAGGACGTGTGTTACAGGATAGAACCTACCAGCAACTGAGTTTCGATCGCGACTATACTTCTTATTTCCCCATTGCGGTAACCAAACTGGCTGATGGCATCCAGCAAACAGTCTCACTTCGCAATATCAAACTCAACGATACCCTGCTTATTCACAACGAAGAATTGATTCCGGCCGATGGCATCATTACAAGAGGCAAAGCACTGATAGATTATAGTTTTGTTACAGGTGAAAGCATTCCTGTTGTTAAGGAGATGGGTGAAATTGTTTATGCAGGAGGCAAGCAAACAGGTGCCAATATTGAACTGCTGGTTATCAAGGAAGTGGCCCAAAGCTACCTGACCAAACTCTGGAATAGAAATGAGGAAGGCAAACAGCCGGCATCCGAAAAATCATTTGTGCACATGCTGAGCAGGTATTTTACCTGGATAGTATTGACCATTTCTGCTATGGCTGGCGCTTTCTGGTATTTCAATAACCAGGCATATATGTGGAATGCCATTACTGCGGTATTGATTGTTGCCTGTCCCTGTGCGCTTTTATTAAGCAATTCATTTACCAATGGCAATATTTTGAGAAGATTGGCTTCACAGTCTTTTTACCTGCGCAATGCCCAGGTAATTGAAGATATTTCCCAGGCAGATTGCCTGGTTTTTGACAAAACGGGTACCCTTACCAACAGCAACCAAACAGATATCCGCTATGAAGGAATGGATTTGACAAAAGATCAGGTCAAAATAATAGGGGCCCTGGCTACACAATCGGCTCATCCATACAGCAAAGCCATTGCCCAATGGGCCGGGGATGTAGCAGGTATTCATGTAATGGGATACAGAGAGTTTCCGGGTAAAGGAATCGAAGGTATTGTGATGGGTGACCTGATCAGCCTGGGGTCTGAATCCTTTATTATGCAGGGAGCGGACAGTGGTAATAAAAACTCAGAAGTTTATATCGCTGTTGAGGAAAAGATATTGGGAAAATTTGTTTTCAGCAATCATTACAGAGAGGAAGTGCCGGAAATGCTGAAGAAGCTGGGTTCAAAATACCAGCTGGCCATTATAAGCGGGGATAATTCCGGTGAACTGCCTTATTTGAGGGGATTACTGGGAAATGAAGTAGCTCTTTTATTTAACCAGCAGCCAATTGATAAGCTGGATATGATTCAAGGTTTGCAACAAAAGGGAAAAAAGGTAATGATGATTGGAGACGGCCTGAATGATGCAGGTGCCCTGGCCCAGGCCGATACGGGTATTGCCATTGCAGGCACTACCCACCAGTTTACGCCAGCCAGCGATGCCATACTTGCGGCAGAGCAGTTGCCCAGGCTTTATCAATTGATCAGGCTTTGTAAAGCCAATAAATCGGTAGTGCTTACGGCGTTTGCTGTATCGGTTATCTATAATATCATTGGTTTATTTTTTGCGGTTCAGGGTGTTTTATCGCCCATGGTGGCTGCCATTCTCATGCCATGCAGCAGCTTTAGTATTTTATTGATTTCATTTGGCATGAGTCATTATTTCAGTAAAAAATACGATTTGACATAAATGAAAAGGAAAATGATTAAAAGTATGGAACCCCTTGATGAATATCATCAAGAGTTGTCAGATCCAATCCTGTTTTTACCAGCTTAATACCCTACCCATGAGTGTAATAGTGATTTTATTGATTGCGAGTATTGCTGTTGCCGCCCTTTTTCTTGCGGGTTTTATCTGGAGCGTGAAAACAGGCCAGTACGACGATGAAATTTCTCCGGCCATGCGAATTCTGTTTGAAGAAAAACCGGAAAAACAATTGGAGGAAAAGCCTGTAAAACCCTTATTGGCAAAGGATATTCCTATCAACCAAATTAAATCGTAACAACCAACAAATACCAAACTCCAAACCTCAACTCAAAAGAATGCAAGTAGAAAAATTTTACTATGACAACAAAATTGTAAAGCAATTTGCTTACGCAACCGTTTTATGGGGAGTAGTGGGTATGCTTGCCGGCTTATTGATAGCTGTGCAGATATACCTGCCCGCTGCTAATTTTGGTCTTCCCATAACCACTTTTGGCAGGGTTAGACCCGTGCATACCAATGCAGTCATTTTTGCCTTTGTGGGTAACGGAATTTTTATGGGCGTTTACTATTCTCTTCAGCGACTATGTAAAGCCAGAATTTTCAGCGATGTATTGAGCAAAATACATTTCTGGGGATGGCAGCTGATTATTGTTGCAGCTGCAGTAACCCTGCTTACAGGATATACTACCGGTAAGGAATATGCAGAACTGGAATGGCCTATCGATATTGCCATTACACTTGTTTGGGTGGTATTTGGTATCAATATGTTTGGTACCATTCTTACCAGGAGAGAAAGCCATTTGTATGTGGCTATCTGGTTTTACATCGCAACCTGGGTAACGGTTGCCATGCTCCATATTGTTAATTCCTTCGAGATTCCTTTCTCGATGCTTAAAAGCTATAGCTGGTATGCAGGAGTACAGGATGCACTGGTACAATGGTGGTACGGACATAATGCCGTAGCCTTTTTCCTAACCACACCTTACCTGGGCATCATGTATTATTTTCTGCCTAAAGCAGCCAATCGGCCCGTATATAGCTATCGTCTGTCGATCATTCACTTCTGGGCATTGATATTTATTTATATCTGGGCAGGACCACACCATTTATTATATACGGCTTTACCCGACTGGGCACAAAGCCTCGGCGTGGTATTCAGTATCATGCTGATTGCCCCTTCATGGGGTGGTATGCTGAATGGATTGTTTACCCTGAGAGGTGCATGGGATAAAGTAAGAGAAGACCCTATTTTGAAATTCATGGTAGTAGCCATTACCTGTTATGGTATGGCCACATTTGAAGGACCTTTACTGAGTTTGAAATCTATCAATGCAATTTCGCATTTTACCGACTGGACAATTGCACACGTGCACGTTGGTGCGCTAGGTTGGAACGGATTCTTAACATTTGGTATCCTTTATTACCTGATACCTAAAATATTTGGCACACAGTTATATTCGAAAAAGCTTGCTACCACACATTTCTGGATAGGAACCATCGGTATTGTACTGTATGCCATTCCCATGTACTGGGCAGGTTTTACACAGGCTATGATGTGGAAACAATTTACAGATGACGGTATCCTGAAATACCAGTTCCTGGAAACTGTTACCCATATTATTCCCTTGTATGTAACCAGAAGTATTGGAGGATTGTTGTACCTGGTGGGTGTTTTTATAATGGTGTACAACCTGGTTAAAACGGTTAAATCCGGAAGCCTGGTTGCCAATGAAGCTGCAGAAGCACCTGCTCTGTCAAAAAATATTGAAACACATGGAAAACAATACTGGCACAGGTGGATTGAGCGAAGACCTATTCAGATGCTGGTGTTCAGTCTGGTACTCGTTGCCATCGGAGGTTTGCTGGAACTGGTTCCTACCTTCCTGATCAAGAGCAATATTCCAACCATCGCATCCGTGAAACCCTATACGCCATTGGAACTGCAGGGCAGGGATATTTATGTTCGGGAAGGTTGTTACTTATGTCATTCACAAATGATCCGTCCATTCCGCGATGAAGTTGCCAGGTATGGTGAATACAGCAAAGCCGGAGAGTTTGTTTATGACCATCCTTTCCAATGGGGAAGTAAACGTACCGGTCCTGACCTGGCGAGGATTGGGGCTAAGTACCCCGACAGCTGGCATTATAACCACATGCTGGAACCGCAAAGTATGAGCCCGGGTTCTATTATGCCTTCTTATAGCTGGCTATTAGACAATCCTATTGATACGGCCATTACACCCGCAAAAATAAGGGCGATGCAAACACTGGGAGTTCCTTATCCTGATGGCTATGACAAAGTTGCGAACGCAGACCTGATGGCACAGGCGAACAGGGTTCGTATCAACTTAAAAATTGATAAAATCAATACAGATGCGAACAGGGAAATCGTGGCACTGATTGCTTATCTGCAAAGGGTAGGAACGGATATCAAATTACAGGCGAAGCCGGTAGTTGATACTGCCAGATAAAAAATTGTATTTAAAAGGTAAAACAGACTTATGAAATTCATTCATTATTTAGAGAATATAACCGGCGTAGATATCTACGCTTTGAGTTCTTTTTCGATCTTCTTTATTTTCTTTATTCTGATGGCATTGTATGCCTTGAAAGCCGAAAAGAGCATGATTGATGAGATCAGTCAGTTACCATTAGAAAATTAACTAACCGCTTTATGTATAAAACATCCGATATGAAACTATTTAAGAACCCGGGTTTTCGTTGGTTGGCATTGCCGGCATTGATACTGCTCATGACTGCTATTCCTTTCGGCTCATTTGCAGCGGGGCCTCCCGTTCCTTCCGAAATGTCGAAACCAATGGCACAGGTATTGGTATGCATCATCATTGCCCTCCTGCTCATGATTGCTTTACTGGCAAATGTGGTCATGGGAGCAGCCCAATTGTACCTGCAAAGATTTCACGAAGAAAAAAAATCTTCACATCCAGGCAATACCGGTAAAATACTTTCGATGATTGCGCTGCTGCTGGTTGGTAGTGCTGTTTTTGCGGCTGATCCGGTTGCTGCTGCACCAGCGGTTGACAGCAGTATTGGCGGATTGGCTGCTTCCTCCTTCTATGCATTGGTAACGGTGATTGGACTCGAATTATTTATTTTATTGTTTTTGGTATATAACCTGAAAAAACTGTTAAGCAAAGAAGCGGCTTTAGCAACAAGTTCAACAGAAGCAGCTAAGCCACCATTTAACTTCAGTAAATGGTGGTGGGAGAATTTCAATAGCCTTCGCCCTATTCAGGAAGAAACCAATATTGATTTGGGTCATGATTATGATGGCATCCGCGAACTTGACAACCGACTTCCTCCCTGGTGGTTATATGGGTTTTATCTTTGTATCATCGTGGGAGTTATTTACCTGTATCGTTACCACATCGCACATACAGCACCACTTAGCCAGGAAGAATTGCAAATTGCCATGGTTCAGGCGGATGAAGCCAAGGAGGAATTTCTTAAAAAATCTGCCAGCAAAGTAGATGAAAATACAGTTACCTATTTGTCAGATGCCACCAATCTGGAAGCAGGTAAAAAAATATTCATCACCATCTGTGCTGCCTGTCACCAACCCGATGGCGGAGGCGGTGTAGGCCCCAATTTAACCGATACCTATTGGCTTCATGGCGGCAGTGTGAAAGATATTTTCAAAACCATCAAATATGGCTGGCCCGAAAAAGGGATGAAGAGTTGGAAAGACGATTATTCTCCACAGCAAATTGCACAATTGTCTAGTTTTGTAAAATCCTTGCAGGGTACCAAGCCGGGTAAACCCAAAGAGCCGCAGGGTGTGTTGTATGAAGAGTTAAAAACAGTACCCGCTTCAGCAGATTCTACCAAAAAAGAGATGCCAAAAAAAGATTCGGTTACTAATCAGAAAACATGAGCGAGATCAAGCATTCAAACGAGCCCTTAACAGAAAGCTTCAGAGACAGGATTGCCACTGTGGATGAAAGGGGCAAAAGAAACTGGATATATGCATACAAGCCCAGTGGCAGATTTTACAGGATTCGTACATGGCTTAGTGTGCTTTATTTTATGTTATTTTTTGGGCTGCCCTTTGTTAAAATCAATGGGCGGCCTTTGTTTATGTTCAATATCCCTAATGCCAAATTCATCATTTTTGGCAAGATTTTCTGGCCCCAGGATTTCTTCATCTTCGGGATAACCATGGTAACTTTCGTTTTCTTTATCATCCTTTTCACAGCAGCATTCGGTAGGTTGTTTTGCGGTTGGGCATGCCCACAAACCAATTTCATGGAAATGATGTTTCGGAAACTGGAGTTCTGGGTACTGGGCGATGCACCCGCACAAAGGCAATTGAAAAACTCACCCTGGACAGGTTCAAAAATCATTAAAGTCGGAATAAAACAGCTCTTGTTTTATTTACTTTCTTTCGTTATTGCCAATTTTTTCCTTGCGTATATTATCGGCATTGATGAACTGGAAAAAATAATTACCGAACCGGTTAGTGAGCATATGGGTGGGTTCTTTGCACTATTGGTTTTTAGCGGTATTTTTTACGCTGTATATGCTTTTTTCAGAGAACAGGCCTGTACGGTTGTTTGTCCTTATGGGCGTTTGCAAAGTGTATTGCTCGATAAAAATTCCATGATTGTTGCCTATGATTACAAAAGAGGCGAACCCAGGGGTAATGCCAAAAAAAATAATGAAGAAAATTTAGGCGACTGCATCGACTGTCATCAGTGTGTACGCGTTTGTCCTACCGGGATAGATATCAGGAATGGTGTACAAATGGAATGCGTAGGCTGTACGGCCTGTATTGATGCCTGTGATAATGTTATGGACAAACTGGAAAGGCCAAGGGGATTGATTCGCTATGCTTCAGAAAATTCAATAAAGAATGGGGAGAAACTGCATTATACCACAAGAATGAAGTTTTATACGGGCCTTTGTGCACTGGTGCTTTGCCTGCTCACCATTTTGCTGTTGACCAGAAAAGATATTGATGCCACCATTATGCGTACGCCCGGAATGCTTTACCAGGAAAGGGGTGCAGACAGTATTTCCAATTTGTACAATATAAAAATGGTGAATAAAACCAGCAAAGCCCAGCAAGTTTATATAAAACTTACAGGAGGTGATGGCAAGGTTGAAGTTATAGGCAAACCCTTTATTGAAGTGATGAAAGAAGGGCAGGGTGCAGGTTCTTTTTTTGTGGTGCTGCCAAAATCCCGGATTCACAGCAGGAAAACAGAAATTAACATGGACCTGTATGCCGGGGAGGAAAAGATGATTACTTTGAAAACCAATTTTCTGGGCCCGGTTAATTAAGAAAATAAAGCAATAAATTATGAATTGGGGTAACAAATTGATGGTTGTTTTTCTTTTGTTTGCTGCACTGATGGCCACATTGGTGTACAAAGCATCCAATACCAGGTATGAATTGGTAAGTAAAGACTATTACAAGGATGAATTGAAGTTTCAGGAAAAAATAGACGGCACCAACAAGGCCAATCTACTGAGCAATATCGAGCTAAAGCAGGATTCGGGTTTTCTCTCGCTGGTACTTCCTGCAGAAATGTGGGGGCAACCAATCACGGGGGAAGCTTTGTTCTATTGCAATACAGATGAAACGAAAGACAGGAGAATTTTACTGGCAGTAAATGAGAGGGGAGAACAAAAAATTCCACTGGATCAATTAAGTAAAACAAATTACCGGTTGAAACTCAGTTGGCAGTCTGCGTCAAATAAATACTATACCGAAAAAAACATTTCCATCAAATAAATATGGCAGCACAATTCTGGATTACCGGATTCTTTCTGGGTATCGTAAGCAGTTTTCATTGTGTTGGCATGTGCGGGCCATTGGTACTGGCAATGCCCGTGCATTACCTGCCTCAGCAATTAAAAACAACCGGAATCATTCTCTATCATTTATCCCGTATTACTGTTTATGCATTCATGGGGTTTTTGTTCGGATTATTGGGAAGGCAGGTATACCTGGCCGGATGGCAGCAGGGGTTTTCAATTTTGCTTGGTGCTGTATTGGTGCTTACTTTTTTGTATGCTTTTTCTTCCGGTAGTTTCAGGCAATATGCAAGTGCCAATAGGTTTACTACTGCACTAAAAAAATTCATTGCTGCTTATATGAAGCAGAAAAAATTATACGGAATGATCATTCTTGGTGCTGCCAATGGCCTGCTGCCCTGTGGTATGGTATATTTTGCCATAACAGGCGCAATGGCTACCGGTTTTATCTGGGGCGGTGTTGGGTTTATGGCTGCATTTGGATTGGGAACTTTTCCTGCAATGTTTGTACTCACTTATTTTGGCAGTTCCTTCAGCCTTTCTGTGCGCAATAAGATTAAAAAAGCAGTACCTTATATTGCTTTACTGGTGGGCATCCTGTTGATTCTGCGTGGATTAAATTTGAATATCCCTTATATAAGCCCCTACCTTCAATCAGGTAATTTCAGGGCAATTGATTGTCATTAATAGGACAGATCAATTTTATAGCCCAATACCGGTATCAATCCCAGTAAATAGTTATACCGGATGCCACGAAAAGCAGGGTCGTAACGCTGGCTCACCTGGTTTTTTTGATTGGTTATATTTTGAACGCCCAGTATGAATGAACCGGTCATTTTGCTGTATTGTACTTTCCATTCTGTTTGCAAGTCGAGGCGAAAAATGGGGTTGAGTTTCTCTTCGTAAATGCGCGAATTATTCAGTACGGTTGTTTTTGCAGCAATCGACTTGGGCAGGTCGATTGGTGTAACCCTAACTCCTCCGTTTTCAATCAATTTAATATCCAGACTGATGGTTGAGGGTTTCCGCCTTCTAAGTTTCCATTCTTTTCCGAC
>JBDKLG010000296.1:0-13774 GCA_039795695.1 Bacteroidota bacterium | reverse complement strand
AACTTTGTATAACTCAAAGTATCAATTGTAATCAATCCCGGAGCAGCGATAACGGAAAAGGTATCAATACTTCCCAGTTTTGGTACGTACTGGTAAACCCATTTGGATCCTGTTGTATTCGGGAAATAATCATCGCTGTTACCCGTGGAAGTACCACCACCACCTCCTCCACCACCACCCGATCCGGTAGTAGTTATGCTGAAATTGCAAAGGTTATTATTGAAAACTACTGCAAACGTATTTGTTTTAGGTAAAATAGGGGTGCCGTAGCCCTTTAGTTTAATAACGGCAGTACCGGTACTTACCGCAAAACCGGAATCAATAAACCACATGCCATTGACAGTATCAGAGTAGATTTTATACTTACCCTGCGATGTGAAATTGATATTGATATTTACGTAGTTCTTGGTAGATACCAGGGCAGTATCCACAATATAATTGCCTACTGCAGTGGCAGATTTACAGTTTCCCAAGGAATCAATCAACTCACCCTGGGCATTTCCGCTGAAACTGCCATTTTCGATGCTGTACTCTTTTTGACAGGCAATGAACATAAAAAAAGTACAGAGAAGAAAGCACAAACGCAGGGATAATCTAGTCATTGTTTCTTTACGCATTTTATATCTCTTACGAATATCAGATAAAATTTATACTAATAACGCTGCCCGGTTGGTTAAATTACCATTTTTTGCCAACTGAGCGATATTATTTAACGTGATGATAGCAATCTGGTCAAGGGCTTCCTCGGTAAAAAATGCCTGGTGGGCGGTGACCAATACATTGGGAAAGCTCATTAAACGCTGAATTTCATCATCTTGGATAACGGAAGCCGATAAATCCCTGAAAAACAGGTGTTCTTCCTGTTCATATACATCAATTCCCAGATAGGCTATCTGGCCCGATTTCAGCCCCTTTATGGCAGATTTCGTATCAATAAGTCCACCACGGCTGGTATTAATGAGCATGACCCCCTTTTTCATCATGGCAATCGTATCATCATTGATCAGGTGCCTGGTTTGGTCGTTTAAAGGACAGTGTAAGGAGAGGATATCTGCCTTCAAAACATCCATCAAAGGATGGTATTTTACCCCGATTGCTTCCATTTCCTTATTGGCAATTACATCAAAAGCCATTACTTTACAGCCCATGCCCAGCATAATTTTGCAGAAAGCTTTTCCGATATTCCCGGTACCGATAACCCCAACGGTTTTTTCAAAAAAATTAAAACCCAGCAACCCATTCAAAGAAAAGTTCTGTTCTCTAACCCTGTTATAGGCTTTATGGGTTTTCCGGTTAAGTGTCATCATCAAAGCAAGGGCATGCTCGGCCACGGCCTCGGGTGAGTAAGCCGGAACCCGGCAAACCTGTATTTTATTTAATTTGGCCGCTTCCAGGTCCACATTGTTAAATCCGGCACACCTTAACGCAATCGTTTTTACCCCTTTTAATGATAATTGCCTGCTTACCCCGGCTGTTACTTTGTCATTCACAAATACACAAACCGCAGTTGCTTCATCAATTAACTGAACAGTTTGTTCATTCAACTGGGCATCCAGAAAAACGAAGGAGAATCCGTATTCCTGGCCATATTTTTCAAAAAAAACCCTGTCATAGGGTTGTGCCGAAAAGAAAAAAACTCTCATGCCCTAAAGATAGGGAATAGGAAGAGAGTTGTAAATGAGATTTTCCCGTGGGGTATTTTTAAAAGAATGATCGATGAAAAGCGGTTGATACAATGCTCGGCCAGCTTATCCCATTACCTCTTTCAAACTTTCTGTGGTTGCTGCAATTGTCTTATCCAGATCCTCATAGCTTAAAGCATCATTCAGGAACCAGCTTTCAAAAGCAGAGGGGGGTAAATAAATACCCCGCTTAAGCATGGCATGGAAATATTTGTTGAATAATTCATTGTTGGATGAAGCTGCTGATTCGAAATTATTTACGGGTGCTTTGCTGAAATGTATACTGATCATCGATCCCATCGAATTGATCACAAATGGGATTTCCAAATCAGATACTGCCTTGCTCAATCCCTGCTTCAGGTAAGCAGTCTTTTCCTCCAGCGACCGATAGATAGCAGGGTTGTTCTTTAATGTTTGCAGCATGGTATACCCGGCTACCATGGCAATGGGGTTCCCACTCAATGTTCCTGCCTGGTAAACGTTTCCAAGTGGAGCAATTTTTTCCATGATCGATTTTTTGCCCCCGAAAGCACCCACTGGCATACCACCGCCAATTACTTTCCCATAGGTAACCAGGTCAGCGTCTATTTTAAGCAGTTCCTGCGCGCCGCCGGCTGCAAGCCGAAATCCTGTCATTACCTCATCAAAAATTAAAACAATCTCTTCCCTGTCGCAGATTTTTCGAAGTCCTTCCAAAAATCCCGCTTCAGGCAAAATACAACCCATATTTCCCACAACCGGTTCCGTGATAATTGCGGCCAGTTCATTTTTATTTTCCTTCACCAGTTTTTCAACAGCGGCCAGGTCATTGAAGGCACAGGTAACTGTGTCATGCGATACTCCTGCAGTGATGCCGGGTACGGTTTGTATATCCAGTGTTGCCAACCCGCTTCCGGCTTTTACCAGGAATGCGTCTGCGTGTCCATGATAACAACCTTCAAACTTGATGAACTTATTCTTTCCGGTATAAGCCCTTGCAAGCCTTAAGGCACTCATACAGGCTTCTGTTCCGCTGCTAACCATCCTTACCAGTTCTATATTTGGGGCCATGCTACTGATTAGTTCAGCCATTTCAATCTCCAGTTCTGTAGGCGTACCAAAGGAAGTACCGTATTTCACTTTTTCCTGTATCGCTTTCACCAGCGGCTCATATGCATGACCCAGTATCATTGGCCCCCAGGATGCGATATAATCGATGTATTGGTTCCCGTCGGCATCATATAAATAAGCTCCTTTTGCTTTTTCAATAAAGAGAGGGGAGCCACCAACGCTTTTAAATGCACGAACCGGTGAGTTTACGCCACCAGGAATGGATTGTTGTGCGCGGGTGAAAAGTTGTTTGCTTTTTTCGTACATAGTTTGCTGCTGAGTGATCAATATTTTTTAGCTGTCAATAAGCTTATCCTATCAGCCTCACGGCTTCTTTTGCAAAATAAGTCGCAATCAAATCTGCACCGGCACGCTTAATAGAAGTGAGTGTTTCCAATATCGCTTTTTCTTCATTCAACCATCCCATTTTTGCTGCTGCTTTGATCATTGCATACTCACCACTTACCTGATAGGCACTCACAGGTACTTCTACCGCAAGCTTAATTTCCCTGATGATATCAAGGTAGGCCAATGCCGGTTTTACCATCACAATATCGGCGCCTTCTTCAATATCCATTACTGTTTCCTTAATGGCTTCCGTTCTGTTGGCATAATCCATCTGGTAAGTTTTTTTATCACCAAAACCGGGAGCACTGTCCAGCGCATCTCTGAAAGGGCCATAAAAACAAGAAGCATATTTGGCACTGTAACTCATGATGCCGGTTTCCGTAAAACCATTTTCTTCGAGGCCAGACCTGATTGCGCCAATACGGCCGTCCATCATATCACTGGGTGCAACAAAGTCGGTGCCTGCTTCTGCATGGCTGGTACTCATTTTCACCAATGCCTCAACTGTTGCATCGTTTACAATTTTCCCGTCTTTTACAATACCGTCATGTCCATACGAGGAATAAGGATCCAGCGCAATATCTGTCATCACAATCATTTCCGGAACCGCATCTTTGATGGCTTTGATACTTCTCTGCATCAGCCCGTTTTTGTTCCAGGCTTCTTTTCCGGTATTGTCTTTTAATTTATCCGGACATTTAATGAAAAGCAATACCGAACGGATGCCCATTTTCCATAATTCTTTTACTTCTATTACTGTAAGGTCAAGCGACCTTCTGTAATAACCAGGCATGGAGGGTATTTCAAACAACAACTGTTCTCCTTCATCTATAAATAGGGGGGCGATAAAATTGCCGGGATGTAAAACTGTTTCCGCAACCATTGACCTGATGGCCGATGATTGCCGGAGGATGCGGTTTCTTCTTGTTAAAATCATGTGTTATTTTTTAAATCCAGTTAACCGGATGTAAGCAAACCTGTAATAATTTATCCTCTTCAGAATTAGCTATTGGCTGGTAATCATATACCCATCTGGCTCTTGGCGGCAGACTCATTAAAATACTTTCCGTTCTTCCATTTGTTTTCAAGCCAAAAACAGTTCCCCTGTCGTGCAAAAGATTGAATTCCACATACCTGCCTCTTCTAATTTCCTGCCAGTTCTTTTCCCTGTCAGAAAATGGATGGTCTTTTCTCTTTTCCACAATCGGAAGATACGAACTTAGAAAAGCATTTCCGTTGCATTGCTGAAACAAATAAAGCATTGATAAATCCATGTCCTTGCCTGGCCTTAAATGGTCATAAAATACACCTCCTATTCCACGGGTTTCTCCGTTTCTATGGCTGTTTACAAAATAGTTGTCGCAGTTCTTTTTAAAAGCGGGGTATAAATCAATACTGAATGGATCCATTACCTGTTTCCAGGCAAGGTGAAAATGTTTTGCATCTTCTTCAAATAAATAATAAGGCGTAAGATCGGCACCACCGCCAAACCATTGGTCACAAACAGTTCCGGCATCATCAGTAATCTCGAAATAACGCCAGTTGGCATGAACGGTAGGTACATAGGGGTTTACAGGATGTATCACAAGCGATAAGCCACAGGCAAACCACCGGCTTCCTCCTGCATTCATGTTCAGCTGCGAACGCATCATGTCTGAAACAGGGCCATACACTACAGAACTGTTGACTCCCGCTTTCTCAAAAATACTTCCTCCGGAAAATGTTCTGGTCCTTCCACCGCCTCCTTCTTTCATTTCCCTTTCCCAGGTATCTTCTTTGAACCTTGCTTTTTCATCTGCTTTCTCCAGGGCCACACAGATTGTATTCTGCAGTTGCTGCAGATAACTTATAAAAGTTTTTCTGAACGCAGCAGGCTCAGTTTCCCGGGAAAAATCAGGCTGCATCTTCATGCCGGTAATTTTTTACTGCATCTACAAAAGCTCTTGCATGATCAACCGGTACATTGGGCAATATGCCATGACCAAGATTGGCAATATGTTTACCCGGACCAAATGCACGTAGCATGGCTTGCACTTCTTTTTCGATAACAGGCACTGGTGACAATAGTTTTGCAGGATCAAAATTTCCCTGCAGGGTTACTGCCTTTCCTGCCAATTCTCTTGCAATAGATGGTTTGATGCACCAGTCAATACCCAGGCACTGTGCCCCGGTTTCTGCCATTGCTTTCAGGCTATGCCAGGCTCCTTTGGCAAAAACAATGGTGGGCACTTTGTTCTGCAGGGCAGCAACTATCTGTCGCATATAGTATAAGGATAGATCCTCAAAATCATCCGGTCCCAATAAGCCTCCCCAGCTATCAAATAACTGAACAATATCTGCGCCTGCTGCTACCTGTGCCTGCAGATAGGCAATGGTGGTATCGGTAATCATCTGTAATAGTTGATGTGCCAGTTTTGGTTGGGTATAGCAGAATATTTTAGCTTCATCAAATGTTTTGGAACCCTTGCCCTGAACCATATAGCACAACAGTGTCCAGGGGGCGCCTGCAAATCCTATCAGTGGTACGCGGCCGTTTAACTCCTGTTTGATGAGTTTTATCGCATCAAATACATAACCCAGTGTTTCATGAATTTCGGGAACCCTTATCCGCCGGAGGTCCTGGGCTGTTTGAATAGGATCGGGTAAAAAAGGTCCCTTGTTTTCTACCAATTGAACTTCCAATCCCATGGCCTGCGGAACAACCAATATATCAGAAAATAAAATCGCGGCATCAACACCAATAATATTTACAGGCTGGAGAGTGATTTCACAGGCTAGTTCAGGGGTTTGGCACCTTTCAAAAAAACCGTATTTTTTACGAAGCTCCAGGTATTCCGGTAAATACCTTCCGGCTTGCCGCATCATCCATACGGGTGTTCTTTCTGTTTTTTCTCCCCTCAGGGTTCTTAGTATAAGATCGTTCTGTAGCATAATGTATTTGATACCCTTGGTTACATAAAATATGCGATGGCCTGCCTTACCAACTGCTCTTTACCCGGCTCCTTACTTACGATAATCCTGTTGCCGCTAAACTTTTGAATTGTTTGCCTGGTAGTTTCACCAATTGCAAATACAAGGGCTGTTTCAGGAATTTGGTTAACAGAAAAAAAACTCTCCACAGCACTGGGACTGAAAAACAATATACCCCGATAATCCTTCACAATTAAATGTGGCGTGTTTTCTGTTTCATATACCATGATCTCCTGTACTTCTATGCCTTCATGCATCAGCTTTTCCGGCAATTCATTTCTTCTATTATTACCGCAAAAAAAGATAAGTTCTTCACAGTCGGTATCGATTAGTTTATCGGCCAGTTCTCCGGCATTGGCAGCTGTTCCAAAAATATATTCTTCACCAAAATGTTTTTTAACAAGGTCCCTGGTTGCATAGCCCATACAGTAAATAGACCAGTCGGGAACAAAGCCATCCAGTGCATTACTAACGGCTTCCACTGCATTCATGCTGGTAAAAACGACCGTAGCCATTTTATCAGCTGCCAATGAAATTTCTTCCAGCACATCGATGGTTGCTATGGGTCTTGTTTCGATAAAAGAAAGGACTTCTATTTCAATGCCCTTTCCTGCTGCTTCAGCAATGAGGGAAGCCTGTAATGGCCGGGTAGATAATATCGTGATCTTATTTTCAGGCATTGCGAATGGAAGCGATGATTTGGTCGCCCCCTTTTTTTAACAGTTCTTCAGCAGCCAGGATGCCCAACTGGTAAGCATTCTGGCTATTTTCCGATAATTCGACCGAAATTTTTTCTTTGCCGTTGAGCGATAATATATTTCCTTGAAAATGGATGCTTTCTTTGTCAACTACAGCCAGTGCACTAATGGGTGTAGCACATCCTCCCATTAAAACACGTAGAAAATCTTTTTCAATTTTTGTACACAGGGCAGTGGCTTCGTCGTTTAACAGATTTGCAAATCCGAATGAAACAGCATCAGTTTCTCTGCAAACAATGCAGATGGCACCTTGTGAGGGTGCAGGCAGCATCCAGTCGAGCTCGATTGATTCCTTTGGGCGCAGGCCAATTCTTTCCAGACCTGCTCCTGCAAAAATGGCTCCGTTCCATTTGCTCTCCTGCAATTTTTGTAAGCGGGTATTTACATTACCTCTCAGGTTCTCGATTCTGTGTTGTGGATACCTGTTCAGCCATTGGGCTTTTCTGCGTACACTGCTTGTAGCAATTGTAAGGAGATGGGTTGGCTCACTGTGCGTGAGCCATTGCTCATGAGACAAATTAGTTGGATGATACCCCAGGGTATCCAATAAAATTTGCCCCTCTCCCTTATAAACCAAAATATCCTTGTGCGAAGCACGGGGTAAAACCGCAGCCTGCCTCAATCCCTGAGCCAATTGTGTGGGCAGGTCTTTCATGGAATGAACGGCAATATCAATCCGGTTATTTAATAAGGCGGCATCCAGTGTTTTGGTAAATACACCCTGTACCCCCATTTCATACAAAGGGGTAATAAGGTCAATATCACCTTCGCTTTTTATATAAATCAGTTCGCTCTCAATCCCGTTTACTGCTAATTGCTGCTGCACAAGGCTTGCCTGCCACACAGCCAGCTGGCTGTCGCGAGTGCCGATGCGTAATAATTTTTTCATAGCTTAATTAGTAGTCATGAATTCATTGATGGCCTCAATATAATAACATCCGGGCTGGTGTTGTTGGCGCATCTTAACAGCGACTGTGTTGACTACTTTCTGTATGGAAGCCTGGTTTGGCAGAGCCCTGTGTTCGGCTGCAAGATACATTGCACAGTTTTGCATATCATTCAGTTTCTGCTTTACTGCCTTTAGTATGGGTACATGGGTTCTTAGGGCAAACCACTCATCAAACTCATTGATATGCATTGATAGGATGCCCATTGCTTTTGGTATTTCGGCCCGGCGCTTTTGTAAACTGCGGTCATTGATTTTTGAGAGGTCATCTACATTGGCCAGGGTAATATGATCCAGTAGCCCTGCGCAGGGTTCAATATTATGGGGTATGGATAAATCAATCAATACTTTCGGCTTACTATTAAGCAAGCTGTCTTTGGTAATGATCAGTTTCTCTGCATTGGTTGCTACAATAACAATATCTGCTGTAGCTATTTCAGATTCCATACAACTGAAGGGAACTGTTTTTAAACCCAGCTCTTCAGCAAGAAGCATTGCTTTTTCTTCGGTACGATTGATTAAAACAATGTTTTTGGTGTGCAGGTAATCTACCAGGTTCTTGCAGGTGTTTTTCCCTATTTTCCCCGTGCCCAGTAAAACGATTTTTTTGTTGCCGGTATCAGGCAATACCTGTTTCAGAAACTGGATGGCCGCAAATGAAACGGAAATGGTTCCTCCACTCAATGCAGTTTCATTCTTAATGGCTTTGGATGCCTGCAAAACTGTATTGAACAGTCTTTCCATGAATGCCCCCACGAACCCTTTTTCACGGGAAAACTTTACTGCCAGTTTCATCTGACCCACTATTTCATAATCACCCAGAATTTGTGAATCCAGCCCGGCACCTACAGAAAATATATGTTCAATCGCTTCTCTTCCCTGTTTAATATAGCAAAGTTGTAAAAAAGTATCATGGTCTCCGGCAGTTTCGCTGCAAAGTAAATTCAGCAGCATATTCACATCATCTGCTATGCCATATATCTCAGTCCTGTTACAGGTGCTTAACACAAATAATTCTGTAATGCCCAGCCTGCCTGCTTTTTCCAGTATGGAAGCATACTGTTCAGTTCCAATGGCATAATCACCCCTGATTCCCGCATCTGATTTGCGGTAATTGATCCCTGCTATGTAAAATTGGTTGATGTCCATTTTATCCGGCGCTGTTTGTGTATCTTTTAATAATACACAAAGGTATCCTCAGCAGATCCTATGAAAACATGAGATTCGTCATTCGATTGTCATTTCTCTGTCAGATTTTGACTGATTCACCAGTACAGCACACAAGTTAAAAAATGATTGGCTAACCCTTGTTCGTTTTGGAGGCAGAAATAGGGTAGAATGCCTGCGTATAGTACATTTGTCTATACATGACCAATATACCCGCAAATTCTGAAAAAGCCATCCTGCTGATGAACCTGGGCTCGCCCGATGCTACTAGCGTAAAAGATGTGCGAAAATACCTGAATGAATTTTTGATGGATGAAAGGGTGATTGACCTGCCTTTTATCGCAAGAGCATTACTGGTTCGCGGAATTATTGTGCCTTTCAGGGCGCCCAAATCTGCAGAAGCATATAGGAGTATCTGGACCAACGAAGGCTCACCGCTGATTGTTCTCACAAAACAATTGCAGGCATCCTTGCAGCAAATAGTCCACATACCTGTATCCATCGCCATGCGTTACGGCAATCCATCGCCTCAGCAAGCATATGATGCATTGCTGCAGCACAATCCCGGACTAAAAGAGATTATTGTACTGCCTTTATATCCGCATTATGCGATGAGCAGTTATGAAACTGCGGTAATATTTGCCAAAGAACAATATGCATTGAAAAACTATCCTTTTCAATTGTGTTTCATAAAACCTTTTTATCAGGATGCCCTTTATATTGATGCGTTGGCGCAAAGCATGCAAGCTTATCTGCGTAGTGAGTTTGATCACCTGTTGTTCAGTTACCATGGCATACCTGAACGGCATATCCGCAAATCCGATACCACGGGAAGCCATTGCCTGAAAATAAATGATTGCTGCAATACTGCATCCAAAGCACAGGATACCTGCTACAGGCACCAGGTGTTTGCAACCACCAAACTGGTTGCAGAAAAACTGCAGTTGCCCGCAAATAAATACAGTATCTCATTTCAGTCCAGATTGGGCAAAGGATGGCTGCAGCCCTTTACTGATATACGTTTGGAGCAGATGCCCGGCGAAGGAATTAAAAAAATACTGGTTGTATGCCCGGCATTTACCAGCGATTGTCTGGAAACACTGGAAGAAATTGCTGAGCGTGGAAAAGAGACTTTTCTGCATGCAGGAGGGGAGTCTTTCGAGATGATACCCTGCCTCAATACTTTTCCGGCATGGGTAAATGCCATTCAACAATGGCTTACTGATTACCGTAACGGAAACAATAAAATGATGATGGAATAAAACCTGCTTATGTACGCATATATCAAAGCTCTACACATCATTTTCGTAGTAACCTGGTTTGCGGGATTGTTTTATATGCCCCGTTTTTTTATTTATGCTACAGAAGCAGGTGAAAAACCCGACCCGGAAAAAACCATTTTGCGCAAACAGTTTGCCATCATGATGCGCCGTTTGTGGTATGGCATTACCTGGCCCTCAGCAGTATTAACACTGGTTTTAGGAATATGGGTCTTGGTAAGTGGTGGATGGTACAGCATCGTTTTTACAGAAGCCGGATTATGGCTTCTCCTGAAACTGGGCTTTGTAATCCTGTTATACTTCTATCATTTTTCATTGCAAAGAATTCTGTCCCAGGAATTGAGGGGAGAATTCAAATACAGTTCCCAGCAACTCAGGGCCTGGAACGAAGTAGCCACCGTACTGCTTATTGCTATTGTAATGCTGGTAGTGGTAAAACAAAGCATCAGCATGGTATGGGGTCTTGTTGGTATATTGGCTTTTATTTTCCTCCTGCTGGGAGCCATTGCCCTTTACAAAAAAATCAGGAACAAAAAGAACGGATTGTGACTGCTTCCGGCAGCATGTTTTATTTGTTTCTACCGTAAACAACGAACCAATGAATCCTTGTGAAAACCCTATTAAATGGCCTTGCTGAATATAGGAAGAGCCGGTACTGTTTTTTTTCTGTGTACGTGCAAATCAAAAGGGTAGCAGATATTCCTGATAAAATGATTACCCAGGTCTGTTACAACAAGGCCCTTCTCGGTATAGTTCAGCAGCCCGTCTTTTTGAAGCTCTTCCAGCATTGGGTAGGCAAGTTCTTTGATTAATGGGAGGTCTTCTTTCCTGAAAAATGTGTTGCCTCTGCAACTGATGGCAAGAATATATTTTCGAAAATGAACATCTTCTTCTGTTAAAAAAAGCCCTTTATTTACTGCCAACTGCCCGTTTTCTACAGCTTCGGTATAATCGTGCAATGTTTTATTGTTTTGAGCATAACCCATTCCCGCATCGCTAATGGCCGATACTCCCAAACCTATCAGGATATTGGTTCTGTGTAAAGTATATCCCATAAAATTTCTGTGCAGAAAGCCTTCCTTTTTGGAAACAAAAAGATCATCATGTTCCAAAGCATAATGGTCCATGCCAATATCAAAATAGCCGGCATTCAGGAACATTTTTTTGCTCAGCAGGTATAATTGCATTTTCATTGCAACACTGGGAAGATCCTGTTCATCAAATAGTCTCTGGGCCCTGCTGGTCCAGGGTACATGCGCATAACTGTAAAAAGCAATCCTGTCGGGCCTTAAAGCAATGGTTTGCTCAATGGTCGTTTTCATGCTTTCAACAGTTTGAAGCGGGAGACCATAAATCAAATCCAGGTTTACGGAACTATAGCCAATCTCTCTTGCTTCCCTGATTGCCCTTGCTACGTTTTCCAGTGGCTGAATCCTGTTGATTATTCTTTGTACTTCCGGATTGTGATCCTGAACGCCAAAGCTCACCCTTCTAAAACCCAGGTTGTACAAGGCTTTCAGGTGTTCCTGTGTTGTATTGTTGGGATGGCCTTCAAAACTGAATTCGTGTTCATGGTGTAGGGTGGCTTTTGCTAAAAGCCTGCTGAGCAAATCTGTCAGGTTTTCCGGTGAAAAAAAAGTAGGCGTACCGCCACCCAGGTGCAGCTCGCGGATAATAGGTTTTGTGCGCATCAGGTTGAGGTACAAATCCCATTCTTTCAAAATAGTGGCGATATACCCTTCTTCTACCGAATGCTGACCGGTTATTTTTTTATTGCAGCCACAGTAGGTACACAGTGATTCACAAAAAGGCAGGTGTATGTACAAGCTGATACCCTCACCAGCATCGCATTCCCTGAACTGTTTGGCCAACAGATTTCCCCAGGCTTCGGGTTCGAAGCCTTCTTTCCAAAAAGGAACGGTTGGGTAACTGGTATACCGGGGAACCGGCTGGTTGTATTTGACCAGTAAATCAGCAGGAATATTCATGGGTTGCATTTATAAACAGTGAATAAGGGAAATTTCTTAACACAAAACTATCCCGAACCCCAGGGGTAAAAAATGAGTTTCGTCAGCTAAGACCCCTGAATTGTCACAAAAGCATCATTTTTTGCCCCAGGTGCATCATTTTTCATGCAGCATTCACATTCCAATATTTCCTACCTTCGCAGCCTTTAAAAACAGATAGGACAAGCGTTTTATGAGTGCGAAATACCCAGAATTCTCCGGATTAAACCTTCCGGCAATTGAACAGGAAATCCTGGCCCACTGGAAAAATGGACAAGCTTTCGAAAAAAGCATCTCGCTTCGCGAAGGGAATAAGCCCTTTGTTTTCTATGAAGGCCCGCCCAGTGCAAACGGTATGCCGGGTATACACCATGTAATTTCCCGCACCCTGAAAGACATGGTTTGCCGATACAAAACCATGCAGGGTTTTCAGGTAAAAAGAAAAGGTGGCTGGGATACCCATGGCTTACCAATTGAATTAGGGGTAGAAAAAGAACTGGGTATTACCAAAGAAGATATCGGTAAGAAAATATCGGTGGAAGAATACAACCAGAAATGCCGCGAAGCCGTTATGCGCTACAAAGGCAAATGGGATGAACTAACCACCAAAATGGGCTACTGGGTTGATCTTGACAGCCCTTATATCACTTTTGAAAACAATTACATTGAAACACTCTGGTGGATTTTAAGTGAATTGTACAAAAAAGGCTTGCTCTACGAAAGTGTTAGCATCCAGCCCTATTCACCCGCTGCAGGTACCGGATTAAGCTCACATGAATTGAACCAGCCTGGTACTTATAAAGATGTAAAAGATACCAGTGTGGTGGCGATGTTTAAAGCAGTAAGAAATACCAAAAGCGAATTCCTTTTCGAATCTGCAGGCCTTAACAATCCGGCTGCCGGAAAAGATGGATCGGAAATATTTTTCCTTGCCTGGACTACTACACCCTGGACACTTCCCTCCAATCTGGGACTAACTGTTGGACCGAATATTGAGTATGTGTTGGTAGACACTTTCAATCCATATACCCATTTGCGCACAAAAGTGATTCTTGCCAAAGCTTTGCTGGGCAAATATTTCAAGCCGGAAGGAGAGAATGGCGATTTTGATGGTTACGATGAAAAGGCAAAACTGCTTCCCTGGAAAATCATCAGCTCATCTAAAGGTTCCGGGCTCGAGGGCTGCGAATATGAGCAACTGCTTCCCTATGAAGCCAACTCATTGGAAAATATCCAAGTACAGACGCCAGGCTCCAATCCCTTTAAAGTGCTTCTCGGCGATTTCGTTACTACCGAAGACGGTACCGGTATCGTTCACACGGCGCCTGCATTTGGAGCAGACGATTATCGGGTTGGTAAGAAATACAATATTGGCATACTTACCATGGTTGACAAACAGGGAAAATTTGTGGAAGGACTGGGAGAGTTCAGTAACCGCTATGTAAAAAATTACAAAGACGAGAAAGATTATGTTGATGTAAATGTTGACATTGCAGTTAAACTCAAGTTGGAAAATAGAGCATTTAAG
>JBDKLG010000295.1:0-4508 GCA_039795695.1 Bacteroidota bacterium | reverse complement strand
CCCTGGTTTCCTGCTCTTCCGGTTCTGCCGCTTCGGTGGGTGTATATTTCCACATCATCGGGTAATTCGTAATTGATTACATGGGTGATTCCAACAACGTCAATTCCTCTTGCAGCCACATCTGTTGCGATAAGGAGTTGCAAGCTTTTATCACGGAACTGGCCCATCACTTTGTCGCGCTGCCCCTGGGTGAGGTCGCCATGCAGTGCATCGATATCATATCCTTCTCTGGTAAGGCGTTCAGAAATTTCCTGCGCATCCAGTTTGGTTCTGGTAAAAATGATTCCATAAATACCCGGATTAAAATCGATGATTCTTTTCAGTGTTTCATAGCGATGTTGTGCAGTGGTAACATAATACTGGTGGTCGATGCTTTTGTTTGCAGTATTTACCTTGCCTACTGTAATTTCTTTGGGGTCTTTCATGTACTTTTTGCTCACCTTACGAATTTCAGGCGGCATGGTAGCGCTGAATAACCAGGTACTTTCCCTTGCAGGCGTGTTTTTCAGGATAAATTCAATGTCGTCCTGAAAGCCCATGTTCAGCATTTCATCTGCTTCATCAAGCACCACATATTTGATTTGTTCCAGGTTGATGGCTTTTCTTTCAATCAGATCGATTAAACGGCCGGGAGTGGCTACCACAATCTGGACGCCTCTTTTCAGGTCACGAATTTGCAATCCGATAGAAGCTCCGCCATACACAGCCACAACGGAAACACCCGTCATGTATTTTTTAAACAGTTCTATTTCCTTCACAATCTGTAAGCAAAGTTCCCTGGTAGGGCAAACCACCAATGCCTGGGGGTGGCGTGCAGCTGCATCAATGATATGTAGCAAGGGCAGTCCGAATGCTGCTGTTTTTCCTGTTCCCGTTTGCGCCAGGCCAATAAAGTCCTTGGTGCCACTCAGCAATACGGGTATTGCCTGTTCTTGTATTGCGGTTGGGTTCACATACCCCAACTCATTGGTTGCCTGAATCAATCTAGCATCAATTCCCAACGCTTCAAATGTCGTCATTTTATAAAAAATTTGCGGCAAAGGTACTTTTTATATAGGGTTTTGCCTGTTTTTTGTTTGGAACCCAATAACAGCAAGGATTTCAGCCTTGTTGCCTGCCCAAAACGGGCAAATATCGGGGTTCCGGTCCTGCAACATATCCTGAAGCCCCTATCTGCACCATTTTCCAGGATTTGCTTTTAGCCTGCCGAATTGCCTGTTTATTTTATTATCCGCTTAATCCCATTCGCATGCTCAATCAATTCTTTCAGGTATTCATAATTTTCTTTTTCCAGGCAGGCTTTGAATTTGCGCAACTGTGCAATATGTTCATTCAGTACATCCAGCACATTCTCCCTGTTTTGCATAAAAATGGGCACCCACATGGCCGAATTACTTTTGGCTAAACGAACAGTGCTTTCAAATCCACCGCTTGCCAGTTCAAAAATCGCATTTTCTTCCCTTTCCTTTTCCAATACAGTATTGGCCAGGGCAAAGGAAGTGATATGGGAGATATGGCTCACATAAGCCACATGCACGTCATGGTCTTTTGCATTCATATAAACCAGGTACATGCCAAGTTCATGGTAAACTTTTTCTACCAATTCGAGGGCATCGGAATCTGCATCTTCTTTGTTACAGATAACGGTTGCTTTTCCCTGAAATGCATTTTTTAAAGCAGCTTCCGGCCCGCTGTATTCTGTTCCCCACATGGGGTGTGTTGCTACAAACCTTCCGCGCTTTTGATGCCCACTGATCAGGTTGAGTAATCCTTCTTTGGTTGATCCCACATCCATGATTATCTGTTTGTCCGTTTCATTTAAGATGGCGGGCAAGAGTTTTTCGGCAATATTTACCGGTACTGCTAAAATTACCAGGTCGGAAATTTTCAAGGCAGCTGATAATGGCAATACTTTATCAACCAGTTTTAATTCAAGTGCTTTGGCTGCATGCAGGGGATTCTCTTCTACCCCAATTACGCTATCTGCCAATCCCTTGTGTTTAAGCCCCAATGCCATGGAGCCCCCGATTAAACCGATACCTATTATTGTGACTGTCATGGCAATTATTTGATTAGTGCTTCCTGAATTCTTTGAATCGCTTCTTCAAATTTTTCTATACTTCCGCATAAGCTCACCCTTATATATCCATTTCCTGCCGAACCGAATATACCCCCCGGCGTGATGAATACATTGCTGCCGTACAAAACTTCGTCACTCAATGCATAACCATCCTTGTAATGAGCAGGTATTTTAGCCCATACAAACATACCCACCTGTTTTTGGGAAAAGCTGCATTTCAATAAGCTAAGTAATTCAAAAACCTTTGTCCGCCTTTCTTTGTAAATGAGATTGACGGATTGGTACCAATCTGCACCCAGCCCCAAAGCCTTTGCTGCAGCGAGTTGTACGGGAAGGAACATCCCACTGTCCATATTGCTTTTAAACCGGATGATTTCATCAATTCTTTCTTTAGCGGCGCAGAGCATCCCTACCCGCCAACCTGCCATGTTCTGGCTTTTGCTCAATGAGTTAAGCTCAATGGCCACATCTTTTGCACCTGCCACACTAAGTATACTCATGGGTTTTTCGTTGAGTATAAAACTGTAGGGATTATCATGGCATATGAGGATCCCATGCTTAGTGCCAAAAGCGATTATTTTTTCAAACAATAATTGGGAGGCTGCCTGTCCGGTAGGCATATGGGGGTAATTGATCCAAAGCAGTTTTACCTTACTCAGATCGGTTTGTTCGAGTGCTGCAAAATCAGGTTCCCAATTATTCGCTTCCGTTAATTCATAAGGTATTGGCCTGCCCCCTGCCAGCTTCACTGCACTGCTGTATGTAGGATAACCCGGATTGGGTATCAGTGCCTGGTCGTTCTCATTCAGATAGGTCATGCAGATATGCATGATTCCCTCTTTACTTCCAATCAGGGGAAGTATTTCCGATTCAGGATTTAGAGGAACCCCATACCAGGAATCGTACCAGTCTGCCACGGCTTTTCTCAAAACAGGTGATCCTTTATAGTTTTGATAAGCATGGGTATTGGCTTTGGCAGATTCTTCCTGCAAGGTCCTGATCACTTCAGGATCCGGGGGCAAATCGGGACTTCCGATACCAAGGTTAATGATATTTTTTCCCTGTTTATTGAGCCCCTCTATCTCTCGCAATTTCTGAGAAAAATAGTATTCACCAATACCTTCCAGTCTTTGAGATGTGGTCAGTTTCATCGTTTATCCTTTAACAAGTTTTCCTTTTTGATAAATACCGAATATTTTCACACTATTGGTAAGAGAAGCAATTGCCGCTAATACCCTGTCGAGCTGTGTTCTTGTATCGAATTCAAGGTCTGCATAAAAACCATATTTAAAATTACTACCAGGAATGGGCATGCTCTGTAGTTTACTCAGGTTAATGCCACCATCGGCAATTACCGTTAAAACCTTTGCCAGTATGCCTTTTGCGTGATTTGTTTGAAAATAGACAGAGGCTTTATCGGCATTGGCAACCTCAACTGCTTCATGCTCTCTTTTCAGGATCAGGAACCTGGTTACATTGTTTTTCAGTGTGTGGATATTGGGTGCTAACACATCCAGTTCATACAATTCTGCGGCCAGTTTGCTGGCAATTGCTGCGGTGTGTTTGCTATGATGCTGATGGATATGTTTGGCACTTAAAGCTGTATCATCCGATTCTACCAGTTTCCAGTCGTTTTTTTCGAGGTAATCCAGGCATTGCAGAATAGCCATTGGGTGGCTATGCACTTCTTTGATATCAGACAGTTTCACCCCTTTATTTACCAATAGGTTTTGGCTGATAGACAAATACAGTTCCCCTATCACTTTCAGTTTGCTTTTTTGGAGCAGGTTATAATTAGGGAGTATGCTGCCAGCAATAGAATTTTCTATGGCCATGACAGCTCCGGCGGATTGGCTTTTATCTGAAGCAACCCGAATCAATTCCCGGAAACTGTCGCAGGGAATTACTGCTACCTGTTTACCAAAAAAATAGCGGGCTGCTACCTGGTGAAAACTTCCTTCGTAGCCCTGTATAGCCATTGCGGCAGGCCCGAAATGAGGGGGAGTTCTTTGTTTTATCTTTTTTTGTGCAGTATTCATTTTGTTTTTAGTATTTCCCCTGATGGCCCTGGGATATAAAAAATCCCGGCCATTTGGCCGGGATTGTATTTTAATTTGTTTTAGCTTCTATGCTTTGGCAAATACTACCCGGCTTCTTTTTTCAAAGAAGTAATAAAAGAAAAAATAAAAAGTATTTGCGACGATTGTTTTCATTTCAATTCAAATATAGGTATTGATTGTATTCAAATTACTTTTTTGAAAAAAATATTATGCTAACAAACCTTAGTTTGAGTATTGGGTTCTTAGGCAAGATGGAAGCAGGTTTACAGGAAATCAAAGCTGTGCAGACAGCTTTCAACCTGGGTTTTGCTTCAGGGCTTTGTTGAAAGGCAATAAAAAAGCCCCTCCGTGGAAACGGAGCGGCCTCT
>JBDKLG010000294.1:0-5041 GCA_039795695.1 Bacteroidota bacterium | reverse complement strand
GGTTCCGCTATTGATATTTACCACTTCTTCCAGTAATTTTTTAGCCTCTTTTTGATGGGAATTTAGCTAACTAATCAGTTTTTTCCATAACAGACAAGGGCAGAGAAAAAATATTTAAACTGATAAGCAACGCTGAAACAAGCGCAGGTATCTTCTTCCTGTAAGCTGGTTTGGTTAACATCCAGTTATGTAACAAGGCCCCGTTGGCAAATTCGGTTTAAAACCCCCAAAAAAATTCAAAATAGGGAATTGGCGACGACTGCGCCGGAGTAATTATTGGTTCTTTGGATAATCACAGATAAACGGGAAAAAAGATGAATCAATTTCTTTAACAAACCATTAGTAAACAGTTTGCACAGTTCTTGCATCTAAAAGAGAATAACGCAATTCAACAAGAAATAAAAAAAACAGATGGCTGAATGCTACTTTAAAAACAAACAATTATGAAAAACAAACAATTATCATTAGTCGCCATTATGGCTATCGCTGTTACGATGTTGATGACAGCATGCAGTAAAAATAATTCGAACGAATCAGGCGTTGCACCGGGACAGCAGCAATTGTCGCTATACCTTACCGATGGCCCGGGTTTATTCGACAATGTATTCATCGACATCAAATCAGTAAAAGTACTGGTAGATACCAGTAAGGATACCCGTAAGCACGATAATGATGATTGGGATCGCAGAGGTGCGGATGACCAGAAAAAAGACTCTTCATTTGTATGGGAGAGCCTGAATTTTGCACCCGGGGTTTATGATATTTTGAAATTCAGAAATGGTGCAGATACAGTGTTGGCTTCATCAGGAATAGTCAAAGGTTCTATCAGAATGATCAAGATAGAAGTGGGCACAAAAAATTCTGTGGTAAAAGACAGCATTACTTATCCGCTAACCCTGCCGGCCAGTGCACTCAATTATATACTGATCAAATTAAAGGGACATGAGTGTGAAGAGTATGTATCTAACAAAAGACGTTTATGGCTCGACTTTGATGTGGCACGCTCAATCATTACAGAGAACAACAAATTCATATTACGTCCTGTATTCCATTTTTTCACCGTAAGTGCTACTGCCAGTGTACAGGGAAGGGTATTGCCTAAAGAAGGGTTTCCTGTAGTAACCGTGTACAATGAAACAGATACAGCTTATGCATTGCCCAATAAAGAAGGCTATTTTAAATTAAGAGGATTAAAAGACGGTAATTACAAAGTATTCATCAATGCATCGAATGGTTATATTGACTCAACCATCAGCAATGTGATTGTAAAAGCACCGGGAGAAACTTCAGTTGGAGTCATTCAATTGAGAAAATAATTGTTTTCGAGTTCGGGAGTTAAAGGGTAGGGAGCAGCAATGCTCCCTTTTTTTATGTAGTTGCTGATGGTACTGAGCTGCATTATTTGTACATTTCAGGATGGAAAAAAAACAGTTCCTCCTTTATGGAGCCAACGGCTATACAGGAAGGTTGATTGCGGGAATGGCCGGGGATTATGACCTTGTACCCATTTTAGCAGGAAGAAATGAAACTGCCTTAAAAGCAATGGCAGATGAGCTGGGACTTAGCTATCGGGTCATTGACCTGTCTGATACCAATAAGTTGCACCAGGCTTTGAATGAAGTATCGGTAGTACTCCATGCAGCTGGCCCATTTCAGCATACAGCCAAAAAAATGATGGAAGCCTGTTTGGAAACAGGTACACATTATCTCGACATCACCGGGGAAATCAATGTGTTTGAGAGAGGAAAAAAATACGACAACCAAGCCAGGGAAGCAGGTATTATGATAATGCCCGGTGTTGGTTTTGATGTGGTTCCAACGGATTGTACGGCAGCCTATTTAAAAAAGCAAATGCCCGACGCAACCCACTTGCAGCTTGCATTTGCGATGATTGGCGGCAAATTATCGCATGGTACCGCCACAACAATGGCGGAAGGTATGGGAGAAGGCACTGTGGTAAGGGAGAATGGGAATTTTGTGAAAAAACCACTTGGACATAAGGGGTTCACCGTAGATTTTGGGGTCCGGAAAATTTTTGTCATGTGCATTCCCTGGGGCGATGTGTCAACCGCATATACTACTACCCAAATACCCAATATTGAAACATATACGCAGGCTTCACCAAAAATGTTCAAGCTATTAAAATGGCAGTTCCTGTTCAACTGGTTGCTAAGAACATCATTTGTAAGAAATCGGGCAAAAAAGCAAATCAGGCAAAAGCCGGCCGGCCCCTCCGATGAAATGCGCCAAAAAGCCCGAAGCCTGGTATGGGGTAAAGTTACCAATGCCAAGGGTGAAAAAAAGGAAGTAAGGCTGCAATGCCCCGAAGGGTATACTTTAACGGCACTTACAGCCTTGTCCATTACAAAAAAAGTGCTGGCAGGAAATTTTTTTACAGGCTACCAAACACCGGCAGGTGCTTATGGAGCCGATTTGATTATGGAGATAGAAGCTGTTACAAGAGAAGAAATTGTTTAAAGCAGGTAATACCTGGTATAAAATTTATTGAGCTATGGCAACCAATCGAAAAGCCGCAATGGGATTCATTTTTATTACTTTGTTAATTGATGTAACAGGTTTTGGTATCATTATTCCCGTAATGCCAAAACTGATTGAACAGCTCTTAGGGGTTTCAGATATTAGCAAGGCTTCACAATACGGTGGCTGGTTAACATTTGCATTTGCATTTATGCAATTCCTGTTTGCACCGGTACTTGGAAACCTAAGCGACAAATATGGCCGCAGGCCGGTATTATTGTTTTCATTATTCGGATTCGGAATCGATTATATTTTTCTGTCATTTGCGCCAACCATTGCCTGGTTATTTGTGGGCCGATTAATTGCAGGAATTACCGGTGCCAGTTTCACCACTGCATCCGCTTATATAGCAGATATCAGTACCCCTGAAAACCGTGCGCAGAATTTTGGTATGATTGGGGCTGCTTTTGGCCTGGGATTTATTGTTGGACCGCTTATTGGCGGTTTATTGGGAGAATTGGGACCAAGGGTTCCGTTTATTGTTGCAGCCTGCTTAGCTCTTGCCAACTGGTTATATGGTTATTTTGTTTTGCCTGAATCATTGGATAAACAGCATCGCCGGCCGTTTGAATGGAAAAGAGCCAATCCGTTGGGCTCACTGATACAATTAAAAAAATATCCGGCAGTGGGGGGGCTGATTGTATCGCTGGTACTCATTTATCTTGCGGCACATGCAGTTCAAAGCAACTGGAGTTTTTTCAATATTGAAAAATTCAAATGGAGCCCTAAAATGATTGGTATTTCACTTGGGGTGGTGGGATTGCTGGTTGGTGTGGTACAGGGTGGATTGGTTCGGATTGTAAATCCGAAAATCGGGAATGAAAAAAGTATTTATATCGGACTGGGCTTGTATTCGCTTGGCTTATTATTGTTTGCATTTGCTTCCCAAAGCTGGATGATGTTTGTTTTTTTAATTCCTTATTGTATGGGAGGTATTTGTGGACCGGCCCTGCAATCAATCATTTCGGGCCATGTGCCCCCCAATGAACAAGGGGAACTACAGGGCGCTTTAACAAGTTTGATGAGTGCTACCTCTATTTTTGGCCCACCAATGATGACCAACCTCTTTGCTTATTTTACCAGCCCGGCGGCACCGGTGTATTTTCCGGGGGCATCATTTTTACTGGGAGCAGTCTTGATGTTGTTGAGTGCTTTATGGGCTTATTATGCACTAAGAAGCGAAAAGAAATGATGAACTGCATACGATTACTCAATTGAGGACAATTAAACCAACCAGACTCAAAATATACACAAGCAATACGATAAGTGAGTCGATGCCCATGCGTAAGAATTGTTTTTTGCCCGGAAGAATCATGCCAATCATATAGATGCCCGTAAGTAGAATTCCAATACCTGTCAGGTAAACATCTCCGGGTTTTAATTCAGGCAAAATTGCATTGCCGCTGATGATGGATGCAACGATGAACAGCACCGGAAGAAAAGCATTGCCGCCAAAAATATCGCTTACCGCCATCTGATAATCTTTAATCTTTGCCGAAGCAATACCGGTAGTTATTTCGGGCAGTGCCGTAGAAAGTGCGAGAATGGTTGCCCCAAATAAAACCCCGCTCATGTGAAAGTCTTCTGCCAGCATCTGTCCTGTTTCTTCCAATACCCAACCGGCGATTAATGTTGCTAAAGCACAAATAAAAAAAATGGCTAAAGCATTATTGATTGAAGTGAAATACACTTTTTTGCTTAGCTTCTCTTTTGCTTCCTGGTATTCATGCGGATAAGAGCCTTTTCGCGGGTGTGGCTGGGGTTCTTTTGCCTGTTTGGAAATGATAAAAATACTTCCCAGCCAGATGATCAAAATCAACCACTCGAAAGGAGTGGTACGAAAGAAAATAAAATCTGCAGGAAACTGTTTGCCAATAATAACAAGGGTTAATATAAAAATAACGGAAATGCCTTCCAACAGCAGTAAATAGGAATTGCTTTTGAATGTTAAGGCAGCCGTTTTACCTACACCAAAAACATCAATAAGCACCAGCACAACGGTTTGTATGGCAATTCCCCCAAGAATATTGCTGATGGCCATATCCATGGCATTGTGATAAGCTGCAACAACCGTAATGGCAATTTCCGGCAGGTTGGTCACAATGGCTAAAAGCACGAGTCCGCCAAACGCTTCCCCCAATTTAAAATGCCCTGCGATAAAATCGGTGGCATAAGTTATTTTATTGCCGGCTATCCAGATAACAATTGAGGCGAGGATAAATATGACGGCTAAAAAAGGGGTGCTGATTCCTGCAAAAAACATGGCTTGGGTTCTGTACTGCCTAAGATACCATAAAAGAACTGATTCAACTTGTTTTTTGCCTGAAATGATAGCGAACCCTTGCTATAAAAGCTATCATAAATAAGAGGAGACAAAATTCTGAAAAAAACTTTTCAGCATCCAGCCAGTCCGTTGGCCTGTCTTTTAACAGCGGATCCATTAATAAACCGTGAACCAGGAATAAACAGGCCGTTAAATAGGAAACTAGGTGTACATTTTTCC
>JBDKLG010000293.1:0-3946 GCA_039795695.1 Bacteroidota bacterium | reverse complement strand
ATACTGGTTTCCGTTACCTGTCTTGAATATGCATATACCCATTCGCCCAAATCAATGAAAAGTACCATGAGCGCTTTGTACCTGCTGGGTATTTCAGCGGGCAACCTGCTGGTAGGCCTGATCAATGGAAATATTGTTAATAAAGGATTTTTCAGCCAGTTTACGGGTGCAAAATATTACTGGATGTTCTTAGTCATACTTTTGGCCAGTTTTCTTTTGTTTCTGCTCATTTCAAAACGTTTACCTGAGAAAAGTTATGTGGGTGAAGAAGATGCGGCGTCCTGATCATTTGTTGGGTATGGTTGCAGAACAGGTACCATAAACAGACTTATCCTGCAACTTACCGGCATTCCCTGCATTGCCCTTTCACTGCCGAATCTTATTTTCGCGGTCAATTTATCTGTATGAATATCTTACTCCTCGGTTCCGGCGGTCGTGAAAATGCATTGGCATGGAAAATGGTAAAAAGTCATCACTGCGATCAATTGTTCATTGCACCCGGAAATGCCGGTACTGCTGCATTTGGCACCAACCTCGACATTGCTGTTACCGATTTTACCAAGATCAAAGCAACCTGCCTGGAAAAAAAAATCAACATGCTGGTGGTTGGTCCGGAAGAACCCCTCGTAAAAGGCATCTGCGATTTTTTTCAACAGGATCCGGCATTAAAACATATTATTACCGTAGCGCCATCGATGGAAGCCGCACAACTGGAAGGCAGCAAGGCTTTCAGCAAAAAATTCATGCAGCGGCACAATATTCCCACGGCTGACTATGCAGAATTTACGCTGGATAATTTTGAAGAAGGAAAAAAATACATTGCACAGCATAGTTTGCCCATTGTATTAAAAGCCGACGGACTGGCTGCAGGCAAAGGAGTGGTCATTTCCAATACACACGAAGAAGCAATAACCGTGTTTGAAGAAATGATTCTGCACAAACAGTTTGGCGAAGCAAGCAGCAAGGTAGTAATCGAAGAGTTTTTGCAGGGTATTGAAGTAAGTGTTTTTGTATTAACCGATGGTATATCCTACCAGCTTATTGGGCATGCAAAGGACTACAAAAGAATTGGCGAAGCTGATACCGGATTGAATACCGGAGGAATGGGCTGTGTGAGCCCTGTTCCATTTATGGATGAGGTTTTCATGCAAAAAGTGGAAGAAACTATTATCCGTCCAACCGTAAATGGCCTGGCCAAAGAAAATTTACACTACCATGGTTTTATTTTTTTTGGATTGATGAACAGGCATGGAGAACCCTTTGTAATTGAATACAACTGCCGTATGGGCGACCCCGAAACAGAAGTAGTCATGCCTTTGTTACAAACAGATATTGTTGGATTGTTTGCAGCCATGGACAACGGCACTTTGTCGGATGCAAACATTGAATTCTATCCGCAAAGTTGTGCAACCGTGATGGCAGTAAGCGGTGGTTATCCGGGCGAGTACAAAAAACATTTACCTATTAGCGGTTTAGCTGATCTTCCTGTTTCAGATTCCATCGTTTTTCATGCAGGTACCACAGCGTTGAATAATGAAACCGTTACCAATGGCGGAAGGGTATTGGCAGTAACATCCTATGGAAACAATATTCCCGAAGCAGTAGCCAAATCAAAAAAAATACTGGAACAAATTTCTTTCGAAGGAATGTATTATCGCAGGGATATTGGTTTTGAGTTTGCTTAGTGAAAGCAGTTATTGAGTATGTGAGCAAAATCAAATCAGGTTGATCATTTTTAATGGCAGCTTAATTTATAAGAATAATTAACCAAGGATTTAATTGTACAATCTGTGAAAATCTGCGGCTCAATAATTGAATTGTTGAGCAGGTGTTTGTAAACTGATTAATTAAAGAAAATCGATAGCAGTTTGGGTTCTTACGGATGGGGAATTGTATAAATCCACCTGCATGATTTTTCAAAATATCCGCCGCCTTTTCGCATTTAATTGCCTTTTCATATCCCTTACCCTGCGAAAGCAGGTATACTGCCTTTTTTCTACAAATGCTAAAATTGCCAAAACCCTGAAAAAATCAGTACTTTAAGCTTAAAAATTCAATTTTTTCATCCACCTTTGCCCTCATTATTTAACACATTCGAACTTTTTATATACAATGGGATTGTTTAACTTTTTTACGCAGGAAATTGCCATGGATCTGGGTACAGCCAATACCCTGATTATTCACAATGATGAAGTGGTTGTAAATGAGCCTTCCATTATCGCCCTTAACAGGAATAATATGAAGGAAGTGCTGGCCGTGGGCAAGAAAGCCCTGATGATGCACGAAAAAACCCATGAGAGTATCAGAACCGTTCGCCCCCTGAAAGACGGGGTAATTGCAGATTTTAATGCTGCCGAGCTGATGATCAGGGAGTTAATCAAAATGATTTACCCCAAAAAGCCTCTTTTTCCGCCCAGTTGGCGCATGGTTATCTGCATCCCCTCTTCGATTACCGAGGTAGAAAAACGTGCCGTTAGAGACAGTGCCGAGCAGGCCGGTGCCAAGGAAGTATACATGATTCACGAACCCATGGCTGCTGCATTGGGTATTGGTATAGACGTAGAAGAGCCCGTAGGCAATATGATCATCGATATTGGCGGCGGTACTACCGGTATTACCGTAATAGCCCTGGCTGGTATCGTATGTGACCAGAGTATCCGTATTGCAGGGGATGAATTTACGGCCGATATCATGGAAGCGCTTCGCCGTTACCATAGTTTACTGATTGGCGAACGTACTGCAGAACAAATCAAAATCAATGCAGGTGCGGCTATGAAGGACCTGGATAATCCGCCCGAAGACCTGCCTGTAAACGGTCGCGATTTGGTTACCGGTATCCCCAAACAAATCATGGTAAGCTACCAGGAAATAGCAGAAGCCCTGGATAAAAGTATCTTCAAAATAGAAGAAGCCATCCTGAAAGCTTTGGAAACCACCCCGCCGGAACTGGCTGCCGATATTTATCGCAGAGGGCTTTACCTTACAGGAGGCGGTGCATTGTTACGCGGTCTCGATAAAAGGCTTAGCGCTAAAATCAAATTACCTGTTCATGTAGCCGACGATCCGCTGAAAAGCGTTGTTCGTGGCACAGGTTTGGCTTTGAAAAACTACCAGCGTTTTCCATTTATAATGAGATAAATTAGCTCGGGCTGCAAGCTATCTGCTGCCGGGTTTTACTTGCAGCTCGAAGCACCTGACCCGCTGTTTAAAGTTTTTTCAATTGAAAAACATTTTCCTCTTCATACGGCAATACTTCACTTTTCTCAGCTTTTTGCTGCTGGAAATTATTGCCATCGTTATGCTGAGCAGTGCAAGCAAAACACATGAGGCTTTCTTTTCCTCTGCCGCCAATGAAATAACAGGAGGTATCAATAAACGCTACAATGGTTTCAGGGAGTATTTCTCATTAAAAGAAACCAACCGGATGCTTGCAGCAGAAAACCTTCGTTTGCGCAACATGCTTGCTGGTAATTTTATTATTCCCGACAGTTCCAAAAAACATGTGGTCGATTCTTTGGTAAAAGACAGCAGTGGCCGGTACAGGAAGTTTACCTGGCTGCCCGCCGAAGTTGTTGGAAACAGCTATAGTTCTCAAACCAATTACCTGCATGTGGAACGTGGCACGAACCAGGGTGTTTCCAAAGGAATGGCAGCCATTAGCAGTGAAGGTATCGTTGGTGTAGTGGTTGAAACAAGCCCCAATTTCAGCAAGATCATGAGTTTGCTTCATAGAAACAGCAAGGTAAGCGCCATGCTGAAAAAAGACAAAAGTACAGGCAGCCTTGAATGGGATGGCGCAGACCCCACTTACCTGATTTTAAGAAATGTTACCAAAGGTGCCAAAGTTGCCAAAGGAGATACGGTATTAACCAGTACCTATTCTGCCAACTTTCCCTCTGGCCTCATGATTGGTACGGTAGCAGAAATATCAGCTGAATCATCCAGC
>JBDKLG010000292.1:0-6642 GCA_039795695.1 Bacteroidota bacterium | reverse complement strand
ATGCGGATAAAACTGTCGAGCATTTCCTTCACACCAAAATTATTTACCGCACTGCCAAAGAATACAGGGGCTATTTTACCCTCCAAATAATCGGCTGCTTTAAGCGAACCGTATACCCCATCAATCAGTTCTACGTCCTCCCTTAGCTGGCCGGCATCGCGCTCACCCAGTTTGGAATCGAGCATTGCATCTCCCAGGTCGTTAATGCCAAATACGTCTTCATCATCTGCTTTTGTACTTGCAGTAAACAGTCTAAGGCTTTTATTATCAATATTATAGACTCCTTTGAATTCCTTTCCGCTATTGATGGGCCAGGTCATCGGATGCAGGGATATCTTCAACTCATTTTCAATTTCTTCCAGCAGGTCAAAGCGGTTTTTACCATCGCGGTCCATTTTGTTGATGAAAACAATCACGGGCGTATCGCGCATGCGGCATACTTCCATCAGCCTCCTGGTTTGTGCTTCTACCCCATTTACACTGTCGATTACCAGGATTACACTGTCTACAGCTGTAAGCGTACGGTAGGTATCTTCTGCAAAGTCTTTGTGCCCGGGTGTATCCAGCAAATTGATCAGGGTATCTTTGTATTCAAAAGTCATTACGGATGTTGCCACAGAAATACCCCTCTGTCGCTCAATTTCCATAAAATCGCTGGTAGCATGCTTCTTGATCTTATTGCTTTTTACGGCACCTGCTACCTGAATCGCACCGCCAAACAATAATAATTTCTCGGTTAAAGTGGTTTTACCGGCATCCGGGTGAGAGATAATGGCAAAAGTCTTGCGCCGGTTGATTTCTTTCTCAAATTTCATAACGGCGGCAAAGGTAGGGGGAGATGGGTAGGAATTGATGATTATCCTTTAAAAAATACACATCAAATGGGCCGGCCTGGCTTAAGTGCAAAAGCTATCTTAGGCAAATAACCATTCAATCACCTGATACCAGTGAGTACCCTCAAAAACCAAGCATTTTAGCCTCTGCTTTCCCATCAGTAATTGTTACCATCCAGTACTGGTTATACACGCTGTCGGCCAGGTTGGGATACCTGTTTTCCCCGATAAGCAGGTTTACCAGTGCCGGACTAGTATTGGAATGACCAATAACAACAATGGTTTTTCCGGTATACAGCAATAATTGTTCACTAAACTGTTTAAGTAGCTTAGGATCATATAGTTGTATGCTTTTATTAAACTTTATTAATAATGGCCTGGCTGTTTCTTTGGTGCGTGTAAAATTGGTGGAATAAATAGAATCGGGTCGGTAATTCTTAAGTATTTCAGGAATTTTCAATGCCCGCTCTAGCCCCGCTTTACTCAGGGGTGGATCTGCCTGCATTTGTGTTGAACCCGGCTGACTGGTATCTTTTTCCGCATGTCTGAATACAAAGATGGTTGTGGTTTGAGCATTCAGCCGCAAAAGCGGGCAGCAGGTAAACAAAAGAAACAATCCTTTGAACAATAATTTACGCATGGGAGCCTGTTTGTGTACAAGTTAAGCAAGCTTTGGTAATAGCTAAGTTTTTGCTGCCCCGAAATAGCAAATCATTCACAACTGCGGTTAATTTACCCACCTATATTTGTGTACCGGGCATTAAATCCCATTATCATGAAAACAGCAAGTCTTTTACTGGCGCTTATGATGATTTTTACGCAAAGCAATGGCCAGAACCTGAACAGCTTGTTTAATAAAGCCAGGGAAAGCATTTCCGGTAAACCGGGGGCATTGAGCAATGAGGATATTGTATCGGGCCTGAAAGAAGCGCTGGTATTGGGTACAGAAAAGGGTACTACCCGTTTATCGCAGGTGGATGGTTTTTTTGCTGATGCTGCATTGAAAATTCTGCTTCCTCCCGAAGCAAAAAAAATTGAAGAGAATTTCAGGAAGATTGGGCTGGGCAGGCAGGCAGATGATGCCATCCTGAGCATGAACAGGGCTGCCGAAGATGCCTGTAAAACGGCTGCGCCTATTTTTGCCAAAGCTGTAAAAGAAATGAGCATTGAAGACGCTGTGGGCATTTTAAAGGGGGCTGATTCTGCGGCAACCATTTACCTGAAAAATAAGACAGGCAGGGATTTGACGGATGCTTTTTCGCCTGTGGTAAAATCATCCCTGCAAAAAGTGGATGCGACCAAATACTGGGGGGTGTTTATCGCTAACTATAACCGTTTTGCGCTACAGAAACTGAATCCCGATTTAACTGCCTATGTTACCGAGAAAGCACTGGCAGGAATATTTTCACAGATTGCCCTTGAGGAGAAAAATATCCGAAGGGATCCTGTGGCAAGAAGTTCTGAGATTTTGAAGAAGGTTTTTGGCCACTGATTTTACGCCCTGCAAAGCTATTAGCGGAAAAGCTCGTCGTCGATCTCGTTGGTTTTGTTAACGATGGTCCTGATTTGCTGGTCGAGCTCGCGGGCACTTTCTACGAGGTGGTGAAACATTTCAAGGTCATTGAGGGCACCGCTGTTGTGCAGTATTTCAATCATTCCAAGAATATTGGCAAGGGGTTTTCTCACTTCATGTGACTGAATAAATGCAATATCGCGCAACACTTTGTTCTGCATTTTAATTTTCTCCTGTTTGATCACTTCCTCTGTGATATCCCTATTGGTGCCAATCAGGCTCATTACCCATCCGCTTTCCGATTTTTTGATGATGGCATGGGATTCAATGTATTTAATGGTTCCATCGGGTATGATGATGCGATAAACGGCACCATTGATCTCCTTTTTCTGCGACAACAATTCACTGATGGTATTACGCATGCTTTCAGCATCATCGGGGTGTACGCAGGATCCGAAGATTTTGAAGAGGCTTTGTTTGGTGTCTTTGGGATAACCATAGATCTCATACATTCTGTCGTCCCAAATGGCTTCATTCGTGGCCAGGTCTACTTCAAAAATGCCTATCTCAGCCGAGTTGGTGGCCAGGGTTAAGCGCTGTACCAGTTCTTCCCGGGCAATCAGGGTTTCTTTTCTCTCGGTTATATCATTTTCAATGGCCATAAAGCCAAGGAATTCACCGGTTTCATCATACATCGGCTGGCAGTCTACATGGAGCCAGATGGCCTGGCCGTTTTTTTTATGGCTGATGAATTCTTCTGTATAGGGTGTCCTGCTATCCACAGCCTGCCTGATGCGCATATAAGCTTTCTCGTCAAAAGCTCCCCCAAGCAGGGAATAGCCTATTTTCTTGGTTCGCAGCTCTTCCAGCGTATAACCGCTGATCCTGGTATATCCTTCATTGACCCAGGTGATATAACCCGCTGCATCTGTTATCATAACAGAATTGGTGGTATTATGTGCTACCAGGGCCAGGCGTTTTAATTCGTCCCTGGTTTGGCGAAGTGCATCTTCGGCTTGTTTGCGGCGGGTGATGTCGAATATACATCCATCGATATAAGCTTCCCCGGAATCCTTGTTGACTACCGCTTTCCCACTTTCATACACCCAGACAGGCTCACCGTTTTTATGCCTGATCCTGTATTCAAATCCGTATTTTTCCTGGTTATTCAATGCTTTGCGAACAGTATCGGTATGGTATTCCCTATCCTCTTCAAAAATAAGTTGTGAATACCCTGTAAGTGGGTTTTGCATAAAATAGTCCAGAGAGTATCCGCTTAACTTTTCGATTTCCTCACTAAAATATTCCAGGGTTAAATAAGCATCGCCTTTGCAGCGATATAAGGCGCCGGGTATATGACTAACCAGCTCTTTGAGCTTGTCGAAGTCGAGGGTATTGGTATTTGGAAGCGGGTTTCCCATAAGGCGCTTACCAAATATAAGCAGGGATTGGGATAGAAAGATGATTTTACCATCTCCCCGATGCCGGTTAACATTGAGATCCGGCAAGTATTAAAACAAATCAACTCGGCCAATAACCATCATGGCATCGAAAATCAGCTGATTGATTGGCCGCAGGTTGACAGATTGAGGAATCTAATCTGTCAATCTGCGGCTAAAATAATGGGATAGCGCAGGCATGCTTAAGCCATTGGCTTTTTAGCTTGTATGGCTATCTTTTACAATTATATATCAATGGCTTCACCATAAGCTGCTGCAGTGGCTTCTTTAAGCCCCTCGCTCATAGTTGGGTGCGGGTGAACGGCATTGAGGATTTCATGCGCTGTTGTTTCCAGTTTGCGCGCCACAACGGCTTCTGCAATCATTTCAGTTACATTCATGCCAATCATGTGGCAACCCAACAATTCACCGTATTTGGCATCGTAAATAACTTTCACAAAACCTTCTACAGCACCCGCTGCGCTTGCTTTTCCGCTGGCCATGAAAGGAAATTTACCAATTTTCAATTCATATCCTGCTTCTTTTGCGGCTTTCTCGGTATAGCCTACCGATGCTATTTCAGGGCTGCAATAAGTACAGCCGGGAATATTGTTGTAATCGAGTGTATCCGGAAGATGATGGGCTTTCTTTTCCTGATAAGCCATGTGCTCTGCAGCATTGATCCCTTCTTTGGCTGCAACATGGGCAAGTGCCTGCCCCGGAGAGCAGTCGCCGATTGCATAGATACCGGGAACAGATGTTTGCTGATAAGCGTCAACAATGATTTTTCCTTTTTCTGTTTTGATGCCATTTTCTTCCAGTCCGATATTTTCGATATTCGATACTACCCCTACTGCACTCAGCACCACAGATGCTTCCAGCGTTACGGTACTGCCATCCTGTTTTTTTACCAGTGCTTTCACTCCTGATCCGCTGGTATCAACCGATTCAACAGATGCATTGGTCATGATATCAATGCCCTGCTTCTTGTAATTTTTCTCCAGTTCTTTAGAAATGTCTTCGTCTTCTACCGGTACAATTCTTGGTAAAAACTCCACAATGGTTACTTTGGTACCCATGCTGTTGTAGAAATAAGCAAATTCAATTCCGATGGCGCCGCTACCAACAATGATGATGCTTTTGGGCTGTTCTGGCAATGACATCGCTTCTCTGTAGCCAATCACTTTTTGACCGTCCTGTTTCAGGTTGGGCAATTCCTTGCTTCTTCCACCGGTAGCAATTACGATGTATTTTCCTTCCACCGTTTTCCTGGTCCCGTCGGCTGCACTAACTTCGATTTGGCCTTTGGCCTTGATTTTACCGTATCCCATCACCACATCAATCTTGTTCTTCTTCATCAGAAACTGAACACCCTTGCTCATTTTATCGGCAACGCCGCGGCTTCTTTTAACCACAGCAGCAAAATCGTGTTCTACTCCGCTGGCATTGATACCATAGGCAGTACTGTGTTTCATATATTCATATACCTGTGCACTTTTCAATAAAGCTTTGGTAGGAATACAGCCCCAGTTAAGACAAACGCCTCCAAGGCTCTCTTTTTCGATGATGGCTACTTTAAAACCCAGCTGTGAGGCACGAATTGCCGCCGGATACCCACCGGGGCCACTTCCTAAAACGATTACGTCGTATGACATATGATAATTTTATTTTATTTAAACAGACCCATTGTACTTATGGCTTGCAAAAATAGTTGGTAATGGGCAAATGGAAAAAAGAGAGTTGGGAGAAGGAATTGACCCGGTTTTATTGAGCGAGGCATTAAATCAGTCAACAACAGGCATTGAAACTGCCTTATTCAAAAAACACCCTTACTGTTTGATAGAACCATTTATTGGCAGTGGAAGTACTGGTTTGCTGCATTTGTTCATTAAAGCCCTGCAGACCGAAGAGGCCGGCCATATTGCCGTTGCGCAGGGCTATTTCAAGGTAGCCTGCAGAATTGAACCAGGCCAGTTTTTCTGTTTCTGTTACCGAGGTATAATTGCTGCTGATTTCATCAATTACCTCATTTCTTTTAAAAATAATTTTAAATTTTCGTCCTTTTTGCTGCTCTTCGAATTCTTCCCTGGTGATATTGATGACTACATTCTCAAAATTATCTATGAAGAGGATCTGTCCTTCCATCCAGTTAGGTCCCAGCGTGGCCCTGAGGGGATATTTTTCTTCAATCTGACCCACGGTCTCTCCTACGGATGACAAATTACCGGTTGCTTCCATAATGGCAACTTTTTGTGCCAGTTCTTCGGTGATCTGGAGCAGGGTTGATTTACTTTCCATGGAGATGGCGACCAGTTCTTTGGGGCGTATTCCGGTAATCATGGTTAAAAGCCCGTTATCCGGACAGATAAGGTATTGTTCCTTCCATTTTGCCAACAGGAGCTGTTTTACCGGTGCTTCGAAAAGATTTACAAGAACGAGGTGAAAAGTTCCTTCCGGAAAATATTTGAAAGCATTGTTGCAGGTATAGGCTGCGAGGGGGAAATTGGTTTGTGTAAGGTAATGCGTAATATCACAGATATTCAGTGTTGGCAAATGGCTCAGGAACTGCCCTTTTATAGCACCAACAAGATAATCCCGCTGGCCTATATCGGTTGTCAACGTTAGAATAGGCATGGTGAATGATTAACGGTTTTACGGCATGATTATTTCACCAGGACACCATTTTTAAAGAAAAATTTTCTTACCAGTTTATCTGCGAGCGATGGAAAAAACCTGTTTAAGAAAACAGTTGTTTTGCCATTGGCCGTAAGTACCAGTGTTCTTTTCCTTTTTTGAATGGCCCGTAAAATATGCCCGGCACAATCTTCGGCAGGCATCATTTTCTTTTCATCCATCG
>JBDKLG010000291.1:0-7912 GCA_039795695.1 Bacteroidota bacterium | reverse complement strand
TTGAAAGTGAAGAGCCGCGAAATGATTGATCACCTGGTAACAGAGATCAAAGATAAACTCAACGAACTCAAACTGCAATTGGCCGGTATGAAGGAGAGACTGATTGTGGAGTTCAAGGTTGAACTGGACGAGATCCTTGACCAGGAAAGAACCACCGAAACAAGCCTGGAAGAACTGCAGGCTGCTTCCGACAGGATGCGCAAACGATTGGAAAACATGGGTGAGGTAAACCCAACTGCCATTGAAGCTTATACGGAAATGAAAAAAAGGTATGAGTTCATTCTGGAACAGAAGAACGACCTGGTATCTGCCAAAGAAAGCCTGCTGCAAACCATACAGGAAGTAGAAGCAACGGCCAACCAACAGTTTCTTGACACTTTTAACCAGGTGCGCGAGAATTTCCAGAAAGTATTTAAAGCATTGTTTACCGAAGAAGATACCGCAGACATGATTTTGGTTAACCCTGAAAACCTTGCTGAGACCGGTATCGAGATTGTTGCCAAACCAAAAGGCAAACGCCCTTCATCCATTACCCAGTTGAGTGGTGGAGAGAAAACACTAACGGCAACCGCTTTGTTATTCTCCATCTACCTGATCAAACCGGCTCCATTCTGTATCCTGGATGAGGTGGACGCACCTTTGGATGATGCCAATGTTGGCAAATTCACCCAGATGATCAAGAAATTCAGTGATAATTCACAGTTCATCATCGTAACCCATAATAAGCAAACCATGAGTGCGGTAGATGTGATTTACGGTGTTACCATGCAGGAGCCCGGTGTAAGTAAACTGGTTCCGGTAGATTTTAGAAGTCTGGCAAATTAATCATCCCATTCATTAAAAAATATAACCCAAACTCTTCTGCGAAACCTGCCGCAGCGGCAATCGCAGCTGAGTTTGGGGCTTAAAAATTTTCTCCAACACGGTTGTACAAATCCATTACCATACTCTATATAGTTTGCTTTGGTTTATACATCCTGTTTACCCGGCAGCCCGATTTTTTTGATGGAGAAATGGTACCTGCAAACATACATTTCAGCAAAGACAGCAGCACCGGTTTACCAATGCCCAAAGCAGTTTTTCATGCGGCACTAAGCACTTATGCCATCGATGCAAGATATGTTTTGCGTAGCTGGGAAGAAGGAGAGAAGCTGACAGTCATTTACGAAACGGATCATCCCGAAAAAGGGGCAGTCTATCTTTTCTGGGGATATTGGTTAAGCTGGGGAGAATTAATGGCTACTGTATTAATATATCTTGCCCTGTTTAAGATTGCCACTGCCGTAACCCAAAACCCAACACCGGAAGCCCTTTTAGAGCAATTAACACATAAGGAAAAACCCAAAAAGAAATACAAGGAATAATTAAACCTTAAGATACCGCTTGATTTCCTTCTCTACATCACGGCTCTTAATCGTTTCCCTTTTATCGTGCAGTTTTTTCCCACGGCCAAGGCCAATTTCTATCTTCACAAGGTTTTTCTCATTAAAGAAAACTTTCAATGGAACAATGGTATAGCCCTTATCCTTCATCCTCCCTGCAAGCTTGGCCAGTTCTCTTTTGTTTAACAGCAGTTTCCTGTCGTGCACTTCAATATGGTTGTTGGCACTGCCATGCGTATAAGATGCAATGAATAAAGCCCTCACCCATAGCTCTCCCTTATCAAAAAAACAGAAAGAATCATTGAAACTTAATTTGCCCTCCCTGATCGACTTTACCTCGGTACCCAGCAAAACAATGCCGGCAACATATTTGTCTTCTATGTTGTAATTGAAATAAGCCTGCCGGTTGTTCATCTCAGCCATGGAAAAAATAAATTAAAACAGGATCAGGAAACAGGTAATGCCGGCAAAAGGTATTTGCAGTTCCTGTTTGTCAGCTTCGGAATAAAAGTACCAGTTGTGCCAGCTTGTCTTTGAGTTTTTTTCTGTCTACAATAAAATCAAGAAATCCGTGGTCGAGCAGGAACTCACTGCGCTGAAAGCCTTCGGGCAAATCTTTTTTGATGGTTTCTTTGATTACCCTTGGCCCCGCAAACCCAATAAGGGCGCCGGGTTCAGCAATATTCAAATCTCCCAGCATACCAAAACTTGCAGAAATACCACCGAAAGTGGGGTCGGTTAATAAAGAGATAAAAGGAAGGCGGGCATCACTTAACTGAGAAAGTTTACCGCTTGTTTTAGCCAGCTGCATCAAACTGAAGGCACTCTCCATCATTCTGGCACCACCACTTTTACTGATTACTAAATAAGCCAGTCTGTGCTGGATACAATAATCAACTGCCCTGCTGAATTTTTCGCCCATCACACTTCCCAGCGATCCGCCAATGAATTCGAAATCCATACAGGCAATCACCAGTCCTTCTCCGTTGGCCTTACCCACGGCCACCCGCATGGAATCCTTCAGATCTGTTTTAGCATGAATATCATCGAGCCTTTTCTGGTAAGGTTTTAAATCAGTAAAACCCAGTGCATCTTTGCTTCTGATAGCGTCAAACAGTTCCACATATTCCTGCTTGTCAAAAAGCAGGTCAAAATACTCATCACTGCCAATCCGGTGGTGGTAATTACATTTCGGACAAACAAATAAGTTCTCTTTTAATTCGCTGGTGGTACAAATGAAATTACATTCGGGGCATTTATTCCATAAGCCCTCGGGGGTCTCTTTTTTATCGGCAGTGGAAGTTAAAATTCCCTTCCTGATTCTTTTAAACCATCTCGGCTTTGCCGCATCTCCTCCCTGGCTTTCTTCTCCTGTCAAGTTGGCTTCAAAATCTTCTTCACGTTCTTTTTTCATATGGCTTGGTGCTATTGGGGCGGTAAATATAATAATTTTTAACTACCACCGTTTCGGAAGCAGGTTTATTCATTAAAATATTTATTATCAATAATATAAATAGATTTTATTTGTTAATATAAATAATCTCCAAAGAGCCGGATGCCGTTTCAGGGCATAAAAAAGTCGCAAATACCCATTTGCGACTTTTTACAATAAAAATCATTTTATGCGTTTCTATTGATGCAGTTGAGGTCTTCAAAAGCAAGTTCCAGGCGTTTGCTGAAAGATTCTTCCGCTTTGCGCAGCCATACCCTTGGATCGTAGTATTTTTTATTGGGTTTTTCAGCCCCTTCGGGATTGCCTAACTGGCCCTGTAAATAAGCTTCATTTTTTTGATAAAAGCCATGGATGCCTTCCCAGAAAGCCCATTGTAAATCGGTATCAATATTCATCTTGATGGCACCATACCCAATCGCTTCCCTTATCTGGTGCTGCGGAGAGCCACTTCCCCCGTGGAATACAAAATACACAGGCTTGGGCCCGGTTTTTAATTCTTTTTCGATATAGTCCTGGCTGTTTTTGAGAATCACCGGCCTCAGTTCCACATTTCCCGGGCTGTAAACACCATGTACATTTCCGAATGCAGCTGCTACGGTGAAGAGATTGCCTACCTTACTCAATTCTGTATAGGAATAGGCAACATGCTGGGGCTGTGTATAAAGCTTGTCGTTTTCAATACCGCTGTTATCAACACCGTCTTCTTCACCACCGGTAACACCCAGTTCTATTTCAATGCTCATGCCCAAAGGAGCCATGCGCTTGTAAAATTCAACAGATGTATGAATATTTTCTTCCAGCGGTTCTTCCGACAGGTCAAGCATGTGTGAACTGAAAAGAGGCTGCCCTTTTTCTTTGTAGAATTGTTCACCTGCATCAATCAATCCGCTTACCCAGGGTAACCATTTTTTAGCAGCATGGTCGGTATGTAACACAACAGGAACACCATAATATTTGGCAACATTGTGAATATGCAAGGCGCCGGAAATGCCGCCTGAAATATTTCCCTGCAGGTTATCGTTGGGCATCCCCTTTCCTGCGATGAACTGTGCACCGCCATTGGAGAATTGTATGATTACGGGGGAATTTACTTTTGCTGCTGTTTCCAATACTGCATTGATGGTATTGGTACCAATGGTATTAACCGCGGGTAATGCAAACTGGTTGTCTTTTGCATCGTTATACAATGCTTCTAATTCTTTGCCGAATAATACCCCGGCTCTGTACTTTTTCATGTAATAAATTATTTGGTTTGGCTGTACCGCTTATCGGTGCATTTGCTGTTCGCAAGATACTTCAGTTGCCGCAAACGCTTGTTAGCTTTTATTCCCAAATCTTTCACATGAAATATACAGGGCATTTCTTAACGGTACTTATACCATGAGCCCGTATTAAAGAGCAGTACGGTTTCATCTTCTTTTAAATAGTCTTTTTCAATGAGTTTTTTGAGGCCTATAAAACCTGCGGCCCCTTCGGGCGACAATAAAATGCCTTCTGTATTGGCAAATTCAGTAATGCCGCTGCTTATTTCATTTTCTGAACAACTGATGGCAGTTCCCCTGCTTTCTTTTACTATTTCCTGTATTATGTCTTTGGCAAAGGGAGCGGGAACACTCAGGCCCAGTGCCAGGGAGGGCTCGGCCAGGTAGGTTTCTGGAAATCGGCCTGTTTCGAATTGCTGTATCATAGGATTACATTTTTCTGATTGTACAATTACCATCCTGGGAAGTTTTGCTGAAAGCATTCCCATCAGCTGCATTTCTTTGAATGCTTTCCACATGCCCAGTAAACCGGTACCGCCACCTGTCGGATAAATAATCACATCCGGTAAAACCCAGTTATGCTGTTCAGCTATTTCATAGCCGATGGTTTTTTTGCCTTCCAGGCGATAGGGTTCTTTCATGGTAGAGATATCGAATGCATGGTTTTGTTCTTTTAGTGCTGCCACTTTTCTTCCGCAGGCATCAATCAGTCCGTCTACTAAAATCAATGTAGCACCATATAAACGGCATTCTTCTTTCAGTGTTTCAGCACTATGGCGCGGCATTACTACCGTTGCCTGCATATTTGCTTTAGCTGCATAGGCACTTAATGCGCCCCCCGCATTACCTGCCGTAGGAATGATGCAATGTTCTACTCCCAGTTCTTTTAATTTGGAAACAGCAACCGACAAACCCCTTGCCTTGAATGACCCGGTGGGGTTTCCCGCCTCATCTTTCAGCAATATTTTTTTTTGACCAAGTTTTTGTTCCAGTTTAAAAAGTTGCTGTAGGGGTGTCCATCCCTCATTCAGGCTAATGATATTGGCTTCGTTCAGAACCGGTAACAATTGTCGGTATCTCCAGATCGAATCAATGTGCCGGTTGATGTTTTTTGCCGAAAACCCCGAGAAATCATAATGGCTGTACAGGGGCTGGTTGCAGCACTGTGCATAGGACTGTAATTGGTTAGCGGGATATTTTTTTCCACAACGGGCACAATACAAATGCAGCAATCGGGAAGAAGAAAAATGGTCTGTGTTCACATACCAAAACTAAACTTAGGATATAACATTTTTTATCTAATAATATTATAACCCATAACTTTTAGTTATATAATTTTCTGGCAATCCGGATGAAGATCTTATTCAGTTCGCTGTTTTCACCCTTGCGTTGGATGAAATAGAAATTTCTTTCAATGTGGAGTCCTTCAAATTGTACTTCCGTTAATTCTCCATAGGTAAGTTCCTTGATAACCGAACGATGCGGCAGAAAACCCAGGCTATCTGATTCAATCAGGAAATTTTTCAATGCTTCTGTTCCCCCCAACCTTACTTTGATGTCGAGTTCACTGATTTTAATTTTTTGTTTTTCAAGGGAATATTTTAATGCAGCCAGGGTACCGCTCCCTCTTTCGCGAATTGCGAGAGGCATGTTTTTGATTTCGCGTAGCGAATAATTTTTTCTTTTGGCCAGGGGGCTTTTTTTGCTGCAAACGGCTATTACCTGGTCGGTAAGAAAGGGAAGATAGTCTACATGACTCAATTTAGAACGGCCTTCAATGATGCCGATATTGATATCACCGTTGAGCAATGCTTCCAATACCAGTTCGGAATTCCTGTTCAGTAAACTGATTTGTGTTTGGGGATAATGCTGGTTGAAAGTGCTCAATACTTTTGGCAGAATATAGAGTGCTACGGTTGTACTGGCACCCAGTTTCAGGTTCCCCTTGGCCTGCAGGATATCTTTGATGGTAGAAATTTCAAATTCAGTTGTTTCCTGGATCTGTTTTACTTCCACCAATTTTTCATAAAGTAATTTACCCGCAGGCGTCAACTCAATATGGATGCCTTTTCTGTCGAATAGTTTTGTGTGGTAAAACTCTTCCAGTGTTTTGATATGCTTGCTGATGGCTGGCTGTGAGATATACAATACCTGGCTGGCTTTTGAAAAACTTTTCTGCTGTGCAACAGTGAAGAAAACTTCGTGTCTGGTTGATATCATAGAGTTAATAAAGCGGCTTTGGTGAACAGGTACTTTTTAGCAGCTATTTAGCCAAACTATGAATTACATCATATTTGGTTACGATATGAAAATCTCCTTTCTCATCCCTGGCCAGTACCGCACCATTTTCTTTGGTAATTAAGCTGCCCAGTCTTTCCACCGGCGTATCAAATGCAACGATCGGATAGGGGGCTTCCAGTACACTTTCAATCGTAGCGTTCCTGATTTCGGGATTGCTGAACACTTTTTGAAACAGGCCGCTTTCACTTACTGCACCAATGGGTTCGTTTCCTTTCAGCACAGGAATATGTTCGATATCGTATTTCTTCATCAGTTCTACGGCCTGTGCCACGGTATGTGCCGCATCCAGTGAAACCAGGCGTTTGGCTGTTCTGCCATTTACAATGTCCTTGAATGTTTTTACATCCAGGAATCCTCTTTCCATCATCCATTCATCGTTATAGATTTTTCCAACATACCTGCTGCCATGATCATGAAAAATGCAAACAACCAGGTCTTCTTTTCTGAGGGAATCTTTCAGCTGCATAAGCCCCTGCAAGCAACTGCCGGCACTATAACCGCAAAACAATCCTTCTTCTTTGGCAATTCTTCTCGCCATCACAGCACCGTCTTTGTCGGTCACCTGTTCAAAATGGTCAATTACGCTCATATCATAATTCTCAGGAACAAAATCCTCTCCAAATCCTTCTGAAATATAAGGATGCACTTCACCCATATCTATTTCACCTGTTTGATAATATTTGGTAAGCAGAGAACCGTATACATCAATTGCCCAGATTTGGATATCCGGATTTTTTTCTTTCAGGTACATCGCAGTACCGGTAATGGTTCCACCCGTTCCTGCCGTGCATACCAGGTGGGTTATTTTTCCTTCTGTTTGCTCCCATATTTCCGGGCCGGTACTTTCATAGTGGGCCTGCCTGTTCGCCAGATTATCATACTGGTTCATGTACATGGAATTAGGAATTTCTTTGCCTAAGCGCTTCGCAACACTGTAATAACTTTTGGGGTCTTCGGGTAATACATTGGTAGGGCAAACAATCACTTCAGCGCCTACGGCTTTCAGGATATCGGCTTTTTCCTTCGACTGTTTGTCGGTGGTTACAAAAATGCATTTATAGCCTTTTACACAGGCTGCAAGCGCAAGCCCCATGCCTGTATTTCCACTGGTTCCTTCGATGATGGTGCCGCCCGGCTTGAGTTTGCCTTCCTTTTCTGCCACTTCCACCATCTTCAATGCCATACGATCCTTAATGGAATTACCGGGATTGAAATAATCCACTTTCGCAACTACGGTTGCCGGAATATCTTTGGTGATTTTGTTTAACCTGATTAGCGGGGTATTGCCAATTGTTTCGAGAATATTGTTCAGCCACATATCAACTAACGCTTGTTTGAAACAAAGGTAAAGTTTTGGAGCTGCGCCGGGAAACCAATTTAAAATGGGGATGCATCAAACAAAAAGCCTCAGATACCAAACTGATGTGTTGATATACCCCGGCACTATATTGAAATATGGCCCGGATAGGCTTTTAACTGCACCAACAGGTTAAAAGGTTTTCACTAAATGGATA
>JBDKLG010000290.1:0-8050 GCA_039795695.1 Bacteroidota bacterium | reverse complement strand
GCTATTAAAGACCCATATATTTTTGAGTTTCTTGAATTGCCAAAAGATAAGATTCTTAAAGAAAGAGGCCTTGAAAAAAAACTTGTTGATAATCTGCAAAAATTTTTATTGGAACTTGGCAAAGGTTTTTCATTTGTGTCAAGACAATTTAAAATCACAGTTGATAATGAACACAATTTTATTGACCTTGTTTTTTATCACCGAATACTTAAATGTTTTGTTCTTATAGACCTCAAAACAAGGAAAGTTAAGCATCAAGATATTGGACAGATGAACCTTTATTTGAACTATTTCAAAGAAGAAGAAAATACAGAAGGAGATAATGAACCAATAGGAATTATCATTGCGGCAGACAAACATGAATATACTGTAAAATATGCCACGGGTGGACTTGCCAACAAAATTTTTATTTCAAAATATCAACTATACTTACCTGATAAAAAAGTATTGGAAAATAAAGTAAAAGAAATAATTCACGGAGAGTAACATCAATTTGACAAAAAGATAAAGCATCTAATAGATAGTGCCACCAAGCAAGTATATTGGCAGGTACACAAACCAACAGTACAGAAGCTTAACCTGCAAAGAGTTTGCATTCCTGCTTGATTTGGGCAAAAATTTTAAGAAAGACAAGCTAAAATCAAACAGCTTTTAATAACTTCAAACCATGTCGCAGAACAAATACCTGAAATATTTTGGCGTATCCGCTCTTTTCAATACCAGGAGAACGCGGGATATCTTTCAGGTAAACCCTACTGCCGTGCCGGAAAGAAAAGAGGCAGAGGAAATTGAGATCTCGGTTTTCGACTATTCTCCTGCAGCTTTGACCGAAGAGAAATACCAAAACATCAACGATTGCTTTGTATTGAAAGATAACCAGCATGTTTCATGGATCAATATTGGAGGTTTAAGAAAAACAGATACGGAAGCCATTTGCCAGCATTTTGATATTCACATGCTTATCCAGGAAGACATACTGAGTGTGGGGCAGCGGCCTAAAATGGATGAAATGGACCCCATCCTTTTTTGTTTATTGAATATGCTGTATTTCAATGAAAGAACCGGCGCTGTTGAAACAGAGCAGATCAGTATTGTGCTGGGCAAAGATTTTGTGATTTCTTTTCAGGAAGATGCAGAGCGGGATGTATTTGATGCCATCAGGGGAAAACTAAGGATTCATAACAGCAAACTCAGGCAAAGCGGAGCCGATTATCTCTGCTATGCATTACTCGACATGATTGTAGACCACTACTATGTGGTAATGGAACGCCTGGGTGAAAAAATTGAAATGCTCGAAGAAAAAATCGTGCGAAGCAGCAATACCAGGGCTTTGGCAGAAATCAACAGTTTGAGAAAGGAGCTGATTGTGTTGAAAAGAAATGTGAGCCCTGTGCGCGATCTTGTGAATGGTTTCATACGCAGTGAAAGCGATTTACTGCAAGAGCGTACTACCAAGTATTTCAAGGATGTGTATGACCATATTGTGCAGGCAAATGACCTTGCCGAGAACTACCGGGATATGATGATGAACCTGCAGGATTTGTATTTAAGCAATGTGAACCTCAAAATGAATGAGGTAATGAAAGTGATGGCCGTGGTTACCTGTTTACTTGCTCCTGCCACGGTTATCGGCGGTATTTTCGGAATGAATTTCGACGGGCTGCCCTATTTACACCATCCCAATGGCTACCTGATAGCAGTGGCTTTAATGGTTATTGTTCCGATTGGAATGGTATTCATTTTTCGCAAAAGAGGATGGTTCTGAGGCGGATTACGAATTGACGGATTGCGAATTAGTATCATTCGGGAATCCGTCAATTCACAATCCTAAATCTTCACTTCCTTCCATTTCCCTCTCCTGAATAAAATCACACTGGTGATGGTGATAAAGGTTTCGGTGATTATTATTGCGAGAAAAACTCCTTTGGGGCCCATCTGCCATGTTATGGCCAGAAAATAAGCAAAGGGAATCTGAAAAACCCAGAACCAGAAAAGATTGATCCAGGTAGGTGTTTTACTGTCGCCGGCACCATTGAATGCATTCACGAGTACCATGCCCACGCCAAAGAAAATATACCCCATACTAACAATCCTTAATGCCAGTACTGCTGTATCAACCACTGCAGGGTTTGAATTAATCAGCCCAACAAAAAATTCGGCGCAGGTTACAAACAGCAAGGAAACAATGCACATAAATATGGCATTGTACTTGGCCGTTTGCCAAACAGATTTTTCTGCTCTCTCCGGTTGTTTGGCACCAAGGTTTTGGCCTACCAAAGTTGCCGCAGCATTGCTCAGCCCCCAGGCTGGCATGATAAAAAAGATGATCAAACGGATAGCGATGGTATAGCCGGCCATGGCATCACTGCCAAAACCTGCAACAATTCTTGCCATCGCAATCCAGCTGGCAGAACCTATCAGGAACTGCAAAGTGCCGGTGGAAGCGATATTAAAAAGGGGTTTCAATACGGTGGTATCCGGGATAAAATGCCGCAGGTATATTTTGATGATACCTTTTCCTTTGAACAGGCGGTATAACTGGTAACAAACACCAATTCCCCTTCCTGTGGTGGTAGCCATGGCTGCACCGGGCAATCCATAATAATGAATAAGCAGCGGACATAAAATGATGTTGCAGGTATTGGCCAGCCACAAACTACGCATGGCAATAGCCGCATCGCCGGCTCCCCTGAAAATGCCATTTAATAAGAAAAGCAGCATGATTACACCATTGCCCACCAACATGATTTTTGTATAGGCGGCACCCTGCGAAATGATGGTTGCATCTCCTCCCATCCATCCAAGCACTCTGTCGGAAAAAAAGAAACCTGTTAAACTGATCAACAGAATAAATACAAAAGAGAGCAGTGCCGCCTGTGCACCGGCTTTTGCGGCAGCATCATAATTTTTTTCTCCCACCCTTCTCGCCACCATGGCAGTAGCAGCCATGCTGATGCCGATGGCTATTGAATACACAAGGGTTAAAAATGATTCCGTTAACCCTACGGTAGCCGCAGCATGGGCCCCCAGCTTGCCTACAAAAAAAATATCCACCACAGCAAATACCGATTCCATGCACATTTCCAGTATCATAGGAATGGCCAGCAGAAAAATAGCTTTGCGAATACTGCCGGTAGTAAAATCCTGGTGTTCACTACCGAGTGATTCTTTAAAATAGGCCCAGATTGATTTACGGCCCGTATTGTTTATAGGAGTAGTCATTGTAATAATTTAAAAAATAATTAAGTGCCTGTATGCAATAGCAACAGGTATTTGGGTAGAAAATTTTGCACCAGACTTAAATGGTCTAAGCGCTGCTTAGCTGTTCATCGGCGGTAATTTGAGCAGTGGTAAACTGCTGCTGTTTCAAAAATAGGAAAAACAAAAGAAAGATTCCGAAAAATGAAGGGGTTCTCTTCGCCACTCCTATACAAAATTGGCTGTATTGGTATTTAAAACACTGATTGAGCAATTCAATCATTTGGCCGCAGATTCGCAGAATTTATACAGCAGGAACCCGGAACATGCTATTCTGCCCTATTTGTTTTGTCCATAATGATGGAATACAAATCGCCGGGGTTAAAGGGTTTGGTGATACAGCCATTCATGCCTGATTTCCTGGCCTGGGATTCAATATCCAGGTTGATGGTAGAAGCGGTAAGTGCTATAATGGGGATTTCCTGATTGAATTTCCTGATCTCGGTTGTTGCGGTATAGCCGTCCATTACCGGCATCTGGATATCCATCAATACCAGGTCGAATTGTTCATTTTTTATTTTTTCTACAGCAATTGCACCATTGCCGGCATGCGTTACCACGGCATTCCAGAGCTGCAGCATTTTTTCGGCTACCATTACATTAAATGCCACATCTTCTACCAGTAAAATCTTCAGGCCACTCATGTCCTGTTTCTTCAAACCAATGCTAGGCTTGGATTCTGCATGCTCTTCGGAAGAAACTTTTTTAAATGCGAGGGTAAAATAAAAACGCGAACCTTTTCCTACTTCACTTTCCAGTAGAATCTGACTGTTTTGCAGTTCAAGCAGTCGTTTAATAATGGTAAGACCCAGGCCGGACCCGCCAAATTCACGGGTAATATTATTATTGGCCTGTGTAAAACGTTCAAAAACCAATTCCTGCTTTTCCTTTGGTATGCCAATGCCCGTATCTTCTATGGAAAAATCGACAATGATGTCTGTATCGGTTATTTTATTCAGGCCCAGCCTGATGGTAATCGTGCCACTATGTGTGAACTTAAGCGCATTGGAAACAAGGTTGTTTAAGATCTGACCCAAACGAACATCATCGCCCACTACATATTTTGGAATATCATCATCATACAGGATCTTGATGGTATTTCCTTTTTCCTCGGCCCTTACGCGATTGGCCATTTTAATATTCTTCAGAAAATGAAGGATATCGATATTGCGTTCTACAAAAAATATTTTACCCTCTTCGAGTTTGCTGAAATCAAGCACATCATTGATCAGGCTCAATAAATTCTCCGAAGAAATCTCCATTACATTCAACAGCTCTTTCTGCTCTGGAAGAAGTTCCTGGTATTGCAGCAGCATGATGGTTCCAATGATGGCATTGAGTGGTGTCCGAATTTCATGGCTCATCACCGAAAGAAATTCGCTTTTTGCCTGTGCTGCTTTTTCTGCCACTTCCTTCGAATTAATCAGGTCCAGCTCAAGCTTTTTTGTTTTGGTGATCTGCTTTTCAAGAAAGGAAATAATATTGATCAGGTCATCATCACTATCCTTAAAATCACTGGGGTTATTGGGGTCGAGAGAGCGGATGGCTTCTTTTAATTTGATGATGGATTGTTTCCTGATCTCGTTCTGCTCCTGCAGGTCGGTCATTACAAGCTGGTATTCCCTTTCACTTACATCAAATGCGTGTTCGGTAATTTTTTTGTCTTTCTCAAATGAATCATAACATTTGCTCACCGTATCCAGAAAGCTTTTTAGGGCAGTATCTTCCAATTGTTTTTCCGTAAGGAAACGTTCAATTTGTTTGGAAAGAATGCTGTGGTAGGACATGGGTAAATTCTATGATTCAAATATACAATTAAGGGTAAAGCTGTCAAAAGATATCTCCCCGCCCTTTCCGGCAGATATCCCTGTTTTAACCGGCAGGCAGCAGCCGGTGACGCACTATTTTTATGCTTCGGAAAAAGTAGTGATGGTCATGGTTTGGTTATGGAGTTCACAATTGCTCTCGGTATTGAAGGGGGAAATTTCTCCGTAAGAATAGTATCCTGTGATAACCGTATCGGGCCCGAAAATATTTTTTGCTGCAATCACTTCCTCATAAGTCCTTTCCTGCAGAATTAATTTCCTGCCCACACAGCTGATCAGGATGGCCAGTTCGGGAGAGTTTTTGGAGGGAGCAGATGACAGAGACTGTGTGGCTGCCACAGATGATCCATTGATGATTCTGTCGAAATTGGCTTTCATCAGCCTCACTTTTGCACCTTCCGGAAGATTACCCGCAAAAGTCATGCTTTTATCTTCTTCACTGATGGCCAGGATGGTTCTAACCAGACTTTGGTCGGAGCCCTCCATGCGCATCGACAGCGGAAAAAGCAGGGCCGAGCCGGGAAGTTCATTCACATAAGGTCCCAGGTACTCTTTGTATAAATCAAGTGCCGACCTGCCATCTATTTCATAGAGTACATTTTTGGTTGATTTGGTAATCACCCTTTCTCTGCCAAATTCATCCCATCCCCCAAAAGAGCTATGGCCAATTTTGATCTGGTTACCATAAAATCCGATGGCTACCACATTGCCTTCAGCAGGCAGTTCATTCAGGCCCACCTGTGTTTTTTCAAAGCGGTCTGCATCTCCGGCCATTCCGCCTGTGATGGTTATATTTTTCGGATTGTTTTCATTGAAGCCGTTTACCAACTCAGAGCCGTTGGAAAAACTGCCTTCCGATACAATAAAAATGCTGGTGAGATCGGGTGCATCCAGTTCTTTCATTAACTGGCGGCCCGTTTCAAAACTATTCACGCCGCTTTTTACATTTACCCTGGCACATTTGATCTGCGTTTTTTCCAGCTCAAGTGCAGTTACCACCACCGAGTCATCAAAAACCCCGTCGTTCAAAATTTCTCCTGAAGTAGAGCAGGAAACGATTTGTGCATTGGGATAGGCACTGATTGCCCCATATATTTCCGGATTGGTAATCATGGCCCCGGCCCCAAACATGAAAACAAGCTGGCAATTGGCCGGATTAAAGCCGGGGCTGGTGGTGGCTTTTCTCCATTCTCCTTTGGAATAATGTTGTTGGGCAATTTTCATAAAAGGCAGCTTTTAGGTTAACAAGATAAGTAAAGTTCTATTAGAAAAAATGAAACAAAAAGGCCAAATAAATAGTTTTTTTCTATTTAAAAGGCCATAAAAACTAATAAAACAGCAAAAACTGCGTTATTTATCAAGAACCTGCCCCATAGTGAAATTCAATGCAGGAATACAGCAGTTTTTCCATTCACCCGCTATGGGATGGACAGGAAACGGGGTTGGCATTTTATACGTACCTGTAAAAGCCAGATTATCAAAAGCTTTCCCAAATGGATTTCTCCGATAATAGGGTAAATTAGTAGACCAATATTGTTTGATGAACCGGAGCATCCCCCCAGATGAGTTATTAGTGATGCCTTTGCGGAAAAGGGCTATGGGGATTGTTTTTGCGTTTTCGCTGGTCTTTTTGTTATTGTTTTTCTTTCAAATAAATAACTCCTTTGCACAAACTACTATCGCACTCACATCAGGCACCAACAATGCTGCATGTGAAGGATCAACCATTAGTTTAACAGCTCAATCCAATGACCCTTCCGCATTGTTTTATAGTGTTTTAGTCGATTTTGGCTCTGGGTATAGTTCTGCAGGAATTAGTGGAGCAACAACTAATATAGGAGGCGGGATTTATAGCGTAACTTTTAATAGTTTATCATTTACTGTTGGTGGTGTAAGTACCAATTTTACTTATCAGGTAAGATTTGGGTCAACGTCGAATATTGCACAGTTTGGACTTGGGGGTTCTTTTTTAACAACCAATAATCAGACCGTTATTATTAATCCTATCCCAACTGCAACAATAACGGGTACTGCCTCTGCCTGTGCCAATGCCAGTTCGCCGGTACTAACAATAACCGGCTCCGGAGGTACGGCACCCTATACTTTTACTTATACTATTAATGGGGGAACAAGCCAGACTATTTTATCGAATAATGCCGGTATTGCTACCATTAATGCACCAACCAATTTAACGGGCTCCTATATTTATAATTTAACCCAGGTGCAGGAAAGCAGTATTACTGCCTGTTCCAACACAGCAAGCAGCTCTGCCACCATTACCATTAACCCGCTTCCGGATATTACCAATCCCATTCCTGCACTTCCCATTATTTGTCAGGGCCAATTATCTTTTAATGTATCATTTACTGCTGCCAATAACCCCACTGAATATAGCCTTAACTGGGGAATAGGAACTGCAGCAAACCTTGCAGGCTTTGTAGATGTGCCCTATGCCACCAATAACTTTACCGTATCCAGCGGAACAGGAACCGTTACGATTGCTGTTCCGGCTACTGCAGCTGCGAATACTTACAGTGGAACCATTTCATTTAAGAACGCGGCAACATCCTGTGTTTATTCCAATTCTTCTTTTTTAGTCATAAACCCAAAACCAACAGCTTCTATAAGCGCGAATGTATCCGTTTGCCAGAATCTTCCCGCATCCGTTACCATTACCGGCTCCGGAGGTACATTGCCTTATACTTTTACCTATACTGTTAATGGGGTTACCAATACGGCAGTTACTTCAGGAGGCAATAGTACGGTCACAATTTCAGCGGCAACAGGAACAGCCGGAACATTTTCTTATACATTGGTTTCGGTGCAGGAAAGCAGTTCAACAGCATGTAGCAATACAGCATCGGGCACATCCATTGTTACGGTAAATGCTTTGCCAAGTCCTGTGATTACTGCGGGAGGTCCAACAACATTTTGTGCCGGAGGTTCTGTGACCCTTAATACCGGTG
>JBDKLG010000289.1:0-2895 GCA_039795695.1 Bacteroidota bacterium | reverse complement strand
AGACCGCATTCAATGGAATGATTAATAGCGGAATGGATATCCGCGATTTTGAAAACCGCGAGCGAAGGGCTGCTATAACTGTTTCCGATGAAGCCTGTTATGCAGAAAATGTTGCCAACCTTTTTTTGATGGAAACCATTCAGGGAGAGCTTGAAGATTTTAATAGCGTACAGCAGAACTCTTTCCGGCCATTTAACCAGCAGGCTGTTAAAATGACAATACCCAATGAAAAAATTAACGCCACCAGAACCCTTTTGAAAAAACTCTTAAAGAAATGGGAAGAATTGCCTGCTGGTGAAACAATGGAACTTACATTTGAACCATGAAATTTCACCTTGCATTTGATATCAAATCGCCACCCCTGAAAATTCACCACAAACATCCATTGTTTTTGATAGGCTCCTGCTTTACTGAAAATATAGGGGAGAAGCTTAAAAGAGGAAAATTTCAAATTCTTGAAAACCCCAATGGAATATTGTTCAATCCGGTTAGCGTAGCTGAGGCATTGATGTCCTATATGGAAAACAGCCCAACCGACCGGCAATTCATTTTCAGGCATAACGAAGTGTGGCATAGCTGGAAACATCATAGCAGGTTTTCGGCTTTAACAGCGGAGCAGTGCATTGCCAATATTCGGGAAGCCACCGGCGCTGCACATGATTTTCTGAAAAAAACAAATCATTTGATGATTACCCTTGGGTCGGCATGGCTGTACCAACTCACTGCACAGGCGCCGAATGCGATGGAAGGAACGGTGGCTGCGAATAACCACAAAGGGCCGGCCGGCTGGTTTGAGAAAAGATTGATGCCGGCAGAAGAAATGATCGCTGTCTTTGAAAAATTGATTGAAAAACTGCTTCGGTTCAATCCCGCTATACAGCTGGTGTTCACTATCAGCCCGGTAAGGCATTTGAGAGAGGGTGTTATTGAAAACAACAGAAGTAAAGCAGCACTCATACAGGCAATTCATTTTCTTGCCGACAAGTATCCGGATAGGATCTACTATTTTCCAGCCTATGAACTGGTTATTGACGATTTAAGGGATTATCGGTTTTATGCCGAAGACCTTGTTCACCCCAATTACTTCGCTACACAATATGTTTGGGAAAAACTTACTGAAAGCTGTATGACGAATGAAACGATTTTACTGTTAAAAGACATAGCGGATATCAATCTTGCTTTTCAACACAAACCATTTAATCCGGATACGATTCAGCATCGCCAATTCCTGCAAAATTATTGGGAGAAGACCATCGCCCTGCAAGAAAAATATTCTTTCCTTGATTTCTCTGCAGAAATTGACTATTTCCAATCGGGAAAAAGGAACAGTTAATGAATCCTGTCGCCCCTGATTTCTATGTCTTTCATGATTTCTTTTTCATAGTTCAGCCATTCTTTCCATCTTTTTCTAACAGCAGGTTTGGGCAGATATGTTTCTGCCAGTTCTATGAATAAAGTATAATGGCCGGCCTCGCTTTCCATAAAGCGACGGTAAAAATTCCTCAGGTAAGCATCTGGCAGCCCCTCACTTAATCTTTTAAATCTTTCGCAGCTTCTCGCTTCAATTAATGCCATCGTTAAAAGGTGGTCAAGTAAACGATCTTCCGGACTACCGCCTTTTTTCTGAAATTCCATCAGTTTGTTTACATAGAGGTCTTTTCTTTGTTTGCCCAGCTGAAGTTTTCTTTTTTTGAGTTCATTCAATACCAGCCTGAAATGTCCCCATTCTTCTGCTACAATGGGGGCAAGTTCGTACACCAGTTTCTCTTTGTCGGAATACCGCTGAATCAAGGTAATACAGGTAGTGGCTGCTTTCTGTTCACAGTAGGCATGGTCTGTTAAAATGGCTTCGAGAGAAATACCTGCCAAATCAACCCACCTTGGATCTGTAGGCAGATGGAGCCCGAGAATGTTTTTCGTATCTATTGATAACTCCATTGACCTGAAGGTTAAGTGTTTGTTCGGTATAATATAATCCCAGTGTTTTCGTAACGCCATACGAATATCTGTACATTCCACTATTTTTGACAAATGTACCGCGATGATTTTTTGCAGAATAAATTAATTGAACGATTAACCGCAGGGACTCTTCGCCAATTAAGGTTAAATGATTCGGGTGTTGATTTTTGTTCCAATGATTACCTGGGGATAGTAAAGAATAAGCTGCTCAGGGTATCGGATACGCATGGCCATACAGGTTCAACCGGATCAAGGCTTTTGTCGGGTAATTATCCGGCGGTGGAAGCACTGGAAAATGAACTGGCTTTTTTTCACCAGACAGATGCCGCTTTGCTCTTCAATTCAGGCTATGATGCCAATCTTGGCTTGCTGTCTTCGGTTCCACAGAAGGGCGATACTGTTTTGTATGACCAATTATGCCATGCATCTATCAGGGATGGAATCAGGCTTTCATTCGCTTACAGCCATTCCTTCCTGCACAATGATCTGAATGATTTGCGCAAAAAAATTGAACAGGCTAGCGGCAATGTATTTGTGGTTACAGAATCTGTATTTAGCATGGATGGGGATTTTTGCCCCCTAAAAGAAATGGTTGAGCTGGTACAACAAAAAAAAATCCACCTGATTGTAGACGAAGCCCATGCTACAGGCGTAATTGGTAAGAAAGGGGAGGGATTGGTGCAGGATCAACAATTACAGGATTTCGTGTTTGCGCGTACACATACATTTGGCAAAGCCTGCGGCTGTCATGGAGCTGTTATAGTAGGTTCAGCACAATTAAAACAGTATTTGCTTAATTTTGCCAGAAGCTTTGTTTTTACCACTGCCTTACCTGAACACAGTATCAATATCATTAAAGCCTCTTATGATACTTTTCCGCAGATGCAGGAAGAAAGGGAGCAACTGCATCAATTAATCAGTTTATTTCAGCAGGCC
>JBDKLG010000288.1:0-10895 GCA_039795695.1 Bacteroidota bacterium | reverse complement strand
CAGCATTACAAAGAGGCGCATATTCAGTTTTCCGGCTTTTTGTAAAGCGTCGATACCATCTACATCGTGGTAGCTCAGTCCGCAATCGGTAATAGTTGTGAGCCCCTGCTCGAAACATTTTTTTTCTGCTGCCTGAAGCCATTGGGCATACAATGCAGCTGATGGTGCTGGAATTTGTTCATATAGTTTGTCATCGGCATTATCGATTAAAACACCTGTCAGTTTCCCATCTTTTACTTCAATGGCACCACCTACAATTGTTTGTCCTGCTTTGATACCTGCCAAAGCCAGGGCTTTGTCATTGGCAATGGATGCATGGCCGTCCACCCGCTTCAGCACAACCGGTTTATCGGGGAAAGCCTGATTTAACAGGGCATTGGAGGGATAAGTTTTCCCGGGCCATTTATTCTGGTCCCAGCCTCTTCCCTCTATCCAGGGCAGGTCTGGATGCGAAGCTGCAAATGTTTTTACTCTTTCCACTGCATCTTCAAAGGAAGTGCTGCCGTATAAATCAACCTGAAACAGGGAACTCCCATAGCCTACGAAATGTGCGTGTGCATCAATAAATCCGGGATATACTGCAGCCCCTTTTGCGTCAATGGTTTCTGTGGCAGTATATTTTTTCTGGATGGCTTCATTCATTCCAACAGCTACAATTTTTCCGTCCTTCACGGCCATTGCCTCTCCCACTGAAAAAGACGAGTCTACCGTATAAATGACTCCATGGTGCAGGATCAAATCAACTTTTTGGTTTGTGCAGGAAGCAAGAAATGTGATTGCAGAAAGAATAAAGATATTTTTCATAACAGTGCTTTAATACTTAAAGATAGAGTTTGGCTACAGCATTTCATGAGGAATGAAAAAAATAAGCCGCAGATGCACCAATTGTTTACCAATCTGCGCACTGCGGCTTATCAAACAATTTTACCGATATTTATTTTAACAGCTCACAAGGCTTCAGTCCGGTATGTTTTTTAAATGCCGCCGAAAAATGTGAGATAGAGGAATAGCCCAATAATGCAGATACATCCGTTACACTCAATCCTTTTTCATAGAGAAGATATTTTGCGTGCTCCATTCTTTGCTGCTGGTAAAAATCAAAAATAGTTGTTCCAAAAACTTCCTTGAACCCCTTCTTCAGGTAACACTCATTCATCGCCACTTTCCGGCTCAGTTCTTTGATGGTAATGGGATCTCCGATATGGCTCAGCAAAATCTCTCTGGCCTGGTAAATCCTTTCCCTGCCACTTTCATCGGCCAAAAATTTACAACTGAACCCTTCCTCTTTTTCATCCACCAAACATTCCAGGCTATACAATAAAATCTCATGGATTTTTGCGTTCACAAAAATATTTTCCAATGACCCGGAATAACTGTGGTTCAGCAAACCATCCAGTACAATTCTTTTCTTGCTGCAAACAGGAAATACCTTGGTAAATGCATGCGGGTGTTTGAAAGCCAGTACTTCATCTTTTCGGTTATTCAGTTTTACATTGTGTACAAACTGGTGCAGGAAACTGGCAGTAAAATGAAAAGTAAAAACATCTACGGTCTGGTGTTTGCCCATGCAGTTTTCTGTAGGCAACTGCTTACATTCGGAACAGCTTCTTTCTTCACAATAGCGGTTACCCGTAGAACAGTAACGGAGTTCCAGGTAGTTCTCCTGGGGCTTTTTTTCGTTGTAATGGTATACAAGCATACCGGTATCTTCAGCTACCCATGGATGCTGTGCATAATAGCGGCGGATATTGTACTGAATAGACCCGGGAATCTTTTGCCCCTTTTCGTACAATAAGTCCATGCTGGGTTCAATTCCACCCTTATGCGAAACCTTCAATATGTCCATTACCTGTACCATCAATACCACAAATTTAATGTATAAACATCTATTTTACAAGATTCCCGCTTTTTAAGACTGTTTCGTGACAAATTTCGGCACTTTGATTGCCGGTGAAAATGGGGAAAAATAGCCTTTTTTTTATCCGTAAAAACCCTCGAAATACATTAGATTTGCCCACTTCTGAAATTCACTTAAACACAGGATTGACAAGCATTTATGAGCCAGGAACAAGATAAAAGCAACGAGCAGCAAAATAAGAATTATGGTGCCGACAGCATCCAGGTGCTGGAAGGGTTGGAAGCGGTTCGCAAAAGACCCGCGATGTATATTGGAGATATTGGGGTAAAAGGGCTTCACCACCTGGTATATGAGGTAGTGGATAATTCTATCGATGAGGCACTTGCAGGCTATTGTAAAAACATTGAAGTAACCATTCACGAGGATAATTCCATCAGTGTTCAGGACGATGGTCGCGGTATTCCTACCGGTATCAATACCAAGGAGAAAAAGAGCGCATTGGAAATTGTGATGACGGTATTGCATGCAGGAGGAAAATTTGACAAAGACACTTATAAAGTTTCCGGAGGTTTGCATGGTGTGGGTGTTAGTTGCGTGAATGCTTTGAGCACCAAACTGCAGGCTACGGTTCACCGTGAAGGAAAAATATTTGAGCAGGAATATAAAACGGGCATCCCTCAATATGAAGTAAGGGAAATTGGTACCAGCACCAAAACCGGCACCCTGGTTCATTTCTGGCCCGATGCTTCTATTTTCCAGGAAACCGTTTACCGCAAAGAAATTCTGGAAGGCCGTTTGCGTGAACTCTCTTACCTTAATCGCAGAATCAGTATTACACTAACGGATTTGCGCGACAAAGACGAAAACGGCAATGCCTATACCAAAAATTTCTACAGTGAAGGCGGTATTGTTGAGTTTGTAGAAATGCTGGATAAAAACGGCAACAGAAACCCCCTGATTCCTGCTCCATTGTATGTAGACGGGCATGATGAAGCATCCAATATTGCTGTAGAAGTAGCACTTACCTACAACGATGATTTTAAAGAACATATTTTTTCTTACGTCAATAATATCAATACCATTGAAGGCGGTACCCATGTTACCGGCTTCCGCCAGGCTTTAACCAGGGTATTCAAAACCTATGGCGATAAACAGGGACTTTTCGAAAAAGCAAAAGTGGTGATTGAAGGAGATGATTTCAGAGAGGGATTAAGTGCCATCATCTCAGTTAAAGTTCCTGAACCGCAGTTCGAAGGACAAACAAAGACCAAACTGGGTAATAGTGAAGTAAGCGGTATTGTACAAACCACTGTTGCCAGAGCATTGGAAGCTTATCTGGAAGAAAATCCAAGAGAAGCCAAGAATGTGATTTCCAAAATTATCCTGGCAGCACAGGCAAGGGTTGCAGCTAAAAAAGCCCGGGATATGGTACAGCGCAAAACCGTATTGAGTGGCGGCGGGCTACCCGGCAAACTGGCCGATTGCAGTGAGCGGGATCCACAGAAATGTGAGCTGTACCTGGTGGAGGGAGATTCGGCAGGCGGAACAGCCAAACAGGGCCGCGACAGAAGCTACCAGGCCATTCTTCCATTAAGAGGTAAGATCCTGAACGTAGAGAAAGCCATGGAGCATAAAATTTACGAGAATGAGGAAATCCGCAATATGTATACTGCCTTAGGCGTAACCGTAGGTACTGCAGATGATCCTAAAGCGCTGAATACGGCAAAACTTCGTTACCACAAACTGATCATTATGACGGATGCCGATGTGGATGGTTCACACATCGCTACACTGATATTGACCTTTATTTTCCGGTATATGAAAGAACTGGTAGAGCAGGGATTCGTTTATATTGCCCAACCCCCGCTTTACCTCGTAAAAAAGGGAAAAGAACAGGAATATGCTTACAGCGAAGAACAAAGAAAAGGCTGGGTTGATAAGCTGGGTGGTGGCAAAGATGATAGCGTTACCATTCAGCGATACAAAGGTTTGGGAGAAATGAATGCCGATCAGCTATGGGAAACCACCATGGACCCCGCCCGCAGAACCCTGAAACAGGTAACGATTGAAAGCGCTGCTGAAGCCGACAGAATTTTCAGCATGCTCATGGGCGATGACGTGGCACCAAGGCGTGAATTCATTGAAACCCATGCCCGTTATGCAAAAATTGATGTATAATAAGTATTTGATAATCAATTTATTAAACAAAATCAACCCTGTAGAAAAGTCAGCTGATGACAGCATCCTTTCATTTCCTGAAAAAAATTGGTAGATTGTGCTTAATAACCCATTCATTATCTACTAACTATTTAAATTCTACCACATGGACACTTCAAAAATGATCAAAGCATATTGCCTTAAAACAAAAGAAAAAAATGTTCCCATGCAGGATGCTGTTGTTACCAGAACTGCCAAAGGCGGATACATGGCCGGCGGACACGATGGTAAAGGGAACAAAATGGCGGCTATCCTCAGCGAAGCAAAAGCTTTACAGGCAATTGCCGATGGTGTAGCTAAAAAAGGATTTTAAGTCATATAAGCCTTAAAAAATCATCAGATCCGGCCCCCAAAGGCCGGATTTTTTATGCTTTGTCTGTAATTTTACTGCGTATTAATACCTTAATAGTCTTTCAACAAATAGCCTAGGTTTGGAAAAACAAAAACACATGATTATCCGTTTGCCACTCAGATTTGAAGGCAGTAAGGGAGAGAAGCATCTTTATGCCTTATTTGATAGTGGTGCAACCTACTCGTGTATCAATGATACATTGGTTGATGAGCTTGAAATACTTACCCCATTACACACTCCCATGAAACTGGCTACCGCAAGCAGTTCTACCTATATGGAAATTACCAACACCTGCCGCCTTGATTTTTACCACGATGATGTGCGCTTAAGCGATGAGTTTCTGGTGGTGCCGGGTGTTAGCGAAGAAGTGATTATTGGTGCAGCAACCATGCAGAAATGGCGTTTGAAGCTGGATTTTGAAAACGATAAAGTAATCGTTGATCCCAGGGTTGCCAAACTGATCCTTATTAACCTCATCAAAAAAGATTAATACCCTTATTTTTTCCCCTTTACTTCTGTGTGCATGCTTGTAAGAAATCGATGCATGGCTTCCATGTCTTTTATTCCATCAACAATCAGTAAAAACATTTTACCTGTTTGTTTCAATCTCGCTTTATTGGTTCCTGTTTGTAAGAAGGACAGTACCTTTTTAAACAGGTCAGACTCAAAATAAGGCGAGTCGGGCTTGTTGATAAAATAGCAGCGAAGGGTGTCTTCTTTCAAGACCATTTTCTCAAAACCCATTTCCACGGCCATCCAGCGGCAACGGACCGTAGTAAACAAATCTTCTACCTGCGAAGGAATAGGGCCAAACCTGTCTACCATTTCCTGATGAAATAAAACGAGTTCCTCTTCATTTTCACAACTGTCCAGCCTGGTATACAGGGAAAGTCTTTCGGTAATGCTTTCTACATAACTATCAGGTATCAGGATTTCCAGATCGGTATCAATGGTGCAATCGCTTACAAAATCATCCTGCCGGGTTATTTCCTCTTTGAATAAATCCTTGAAGGAGGTTCTCTTTAATTCACGGATGGCTTCCTCCAGAATTTTCTGGTACATTTCAAATCCGATCTCGGCCATAAAGCCTGTCTGTTCCCCTCCTAATAAATTGCCTGCCCCCCTGATGTCGAGATCGCGCATGGCAATCTGGAATCCACTGCCCAGTTCACTGAACTGCTCCAGTGTTTGCAATCTTTTTCTCGAGTCAGTTGGCAGGCTGCTCATTGGTGGTGCCAGCAGGTAACAGAAGGCTTTTTTATTACTCCGCCCCACCCTTCCCCGCAACTGGTGCAAATCGCTCAGACCAAAATGGTGTGCATTGTTAACAATGATGGTATTTACATTCGGGATATCTACCCCACTTTCTACAATATTGGTACAAACCAGTACATCGTATTTCCTATCGATAAAATCCAGAATTCTTTCTTCCAGCTCGTGACCTTCCAGTTGTCCATGCGCAAAACCGATACTCAGGTCAGGGCAAAGCCCCTGAATCAAGGCACACATTTCCGGTAATCCCTGTACGCGGTTATGAATAAAGAAAACCTGTCCGCCCCTTTCTGTTTCATAATAAATGGCATCCCGGATAAAGTCGTCGTTAAACACCTGTATTTCTGTTTGAATAGGTTGCCTGTTGGGCGGAGGGGTATTGATGATACTCAAATCTCTTGCGCCCATCAAACTGAACTGCAGGGTTCTCGGTATGGGCGTGGCCGTAAGCGTCAAACAATCCACATTGGTTTTAAGTGTCTTCAGTTTTTCCTTATGCCCCACACCAAATTTTTGTTCCTCATCAATCACCATCAATCCCAGGTTCTTAAATTTCACTTCCTTGCCCAGTAACCCATGCGTACCAATAATGATGTCTATTTTTCCTTCTTCCAGTTTTTGCAGGGTTTCTTTTTTTTCCCTGGCCGATTTGAAGCGGTTGATATAGTCAACCGTTACAGGAAATTCTTTCAGCCTTTCTTTGAAAGTCTGGTAATGCTGAAAAGCCAGAATAGTTGTTGGAACCAATACGGCTGCCTGTTTGCCATCGAGACAGGTTTTGAAAGCGGCGCGAACAGCTACTTCTGTTTTGCCAAAACCCACATCACCACAAACCAGCCTGTCCATGGGGCTTTCGCTTTCCATATCTTTTTTAACATCTGCAGTTGCTTTGCTCTGGTCGGGAGTATCTTCATAAATGAATGATGCTTCCAGCTCCGTTTGCATATAATTATCCGGAGCATGCTGAAACCCTTGCTGTGCTTTTCTTTGCGCATACAACTGAATCAGGTCAAAAGCGATTTCTTTAACTTTGGTCTTGGTTTTTTCTTTCAGCTTGTTCCATACATCCGATCCCAGTTTGTTGATTTTCGGAACCGTTCCTTCCTTTCCCGTGTATTTGGATATTTTATGCAGCGAGTTGATGTTCACATATAAGATATCGCTGTCTTTGTAAATAATTCTTACCGCTTCCTGCACTTTTCCATTGGCTTCAATTTTTTGTAACCCGCTATAAGTTCCCACACCGTGATCGATATGGGTAACATAATCGCCCGGCTGTAAATCGCGTAGTGTTTTAAGCGTAATCGCTTTGTTTTTATTGTAAGCCTGTTTAACCTTGTATTTATGGTAGCGCTGAAAAATCTGGTGGTCTGTATAGCAAACAAGTTTCTGCTCTTCATCAATAAACCCTTCATGTATAGCTGCGGCAATGGGTACAAACTGTATCTCAGTATTCAAATCGGCAAAAATGCTGCTTAACCTCTCCAGTTGCCTGGCCTGTTCAGCAAAGAGGTAGATGCCAAAACCCTTTGCCTCATGAGATTTCAGGTCACTGATCAGTAAATCGAATCTGCGGTTAAAAGACGGTTGTGGGCGGGTAGCAAACCCGATCTCTTCGGTTGAAAGGATTGGTTTATAGCCAAATTCGATCAGGTGTTTTTGGGTGAATTGCTGTTCAATCAGGCTGCTTTCCACAAAATCATGCTTACTTACTTCTCTTGAAATTTTACTGGTATCGTCCTCTTCACCGGAAAGCATTTTAAAACCGGCTTCCTGCAGATTCAGAAACCCCTGTAAATCATCCCACTGGTTATCAATTTTTTCTTTTATCAGGTCCCAGTCTTTTAGCCATACAATTGTGTTGTCAGAAAGGAATTCGGGCAGTGAAATTTTTTCTCCGCTTTCAAACTGTGTTTCAATATTGGGAATAATATTTACCTGCAATAATTTTCTTTCGCTCAACTGTGTTTCCGGATCAAAAATGCGGATACTGTCTACTTCATTACCAAACAATTCTACCCGATAGGGTTTCTCATTTCCATAGGAATAGATATCCAGTATACCGCCTCTTTGTGCAAACTGTCCGGGCTCATAAACAAAATCCGTTCTCTCAAAACCATACATGACAAATAACTCCATCAAACCCTCTGGTTGTATGGTATCATTGGTTTTGATGCTGATGATATTGCTGCTGAGTGTTTTGGGCAAGACTACTTTTTCAAACAGTGCTTCCGGATAGGTAACAATGATTTTCCGGTTACCTCCTGCTGCCAGCTTTGTTAATGCTTCTGTTCGCAGCATAACATGCGAGCTGTTGAGTAAACGGAAATTCTTCCTGTTTTTAAAAGAAGAGGGAAAATAAAAAAGGTCTAATGCATGGGTGAGGTTCTCCAGTGTATTGTGAAAATAAGCGGCTTCTTCGGCATCGTTCAGTACAACCAGGTGATTCATTTTACTGCAACCAGGGTGCATAAAAACTGCACTCACAACAAATTCGGCACTGCTGCCCTGTAGGTTTTTAAGGAATGTTTTTTGGGGCTGGGCAATAGAAAGCCTGTCCGCCAGCTGAAAAAGGTGGGGTGAATTTTGATAAAGCTCCTGCAACACGGTCAAATTCATAGCTTCTAAATCAACATCCTATCCGCAAAGAAAACAAAGATAAGGCAGTGCCTAATAAGTTGCCTTGTAATTAACAAGGAGTTGAACAGGCGTAATTTTTCCTGCGGCTACCTCAAATGGGGCAATATTATTTTGTGTATCGAAGAGATTGGCATAAAAACGGTCCCCCAGTTTAACAAAAACAGAATAATTGCCCACCGGCAGTGGTATTGAAAAAGACCCGGCACTGTCTGTTACCGCTGAAGCAACCAATTTGCTGTTAATAGCCGTATAAAAGCGGGTATCAGGAGTTCCTGTTACCTGTGAACGCCGGGTGAGTTCATAAACAAAAACCTCTGTTTGCAAGGCTTTTGGCGTATTTTGGTTATTGGTTAAAGCGGGCATTTGATTTCCGGTTATTTCCTTAACAAAACCCGAAATACCCTGGTTAAAACTGGCTTTTAGTCCTTTTTGGGTGGTGGAGCAGGCTTCAAATGTTAAAATACCGGAAAAAACTAAAAAAAGAATCTGTTTCATACATCAGATTAAACGATGAAAGTATCTAATTTAGTGAATATTGCACCTGAAATTTGAGTTAAAAACGGGTACAGGGAAAACAACTTAGGCTATGATGAAAAAAATTGCTCTTGCAGTAGGTTTTGTATTGGGAATGACCGGCTTTATTTCGGCACAAACATTTACGAATAACCGTATCCTGAACCAGGCTGCCATTGGTTTTAGGTTAAAACAGGAAAATAACTATATCCAGGCATTGGAGCTTGCCAGAAAAAAAGGCTGGAGCTTAACCCTGCCTTTGAAAAATGGCAGTCATGCCTATTTGATGGGTACCGATCAGTTTGGCCATCCCACTTATTTTTCCACCCAGAACAATTCAGATGCGGCTGCAACTACCCGTGCCAACCAATTATGGCCCGGAGGTTCATCTGGATTAAACCTTTCCGGCTCATCGGCCAGTGTAACAAGTAAAATGGCCGTTTGGGATGAAGGCTTTGTTTTACCTACCCACGTTGAACTTATTGGAAGGGTTACACAAAAAGACAAACCCTCCAACTCCGGTTTTCACGCAACACATGTGGCCGGTACCATGATTGCATCCGGCGTTAACCCCAGTGCCAAGGGAATGGCTTTCGGCTTAAAAAACCTGATTGCCTATGATTTCCAGCCCTTCGGTGGTGGCGATCTTTCAGAAATGGCGTCTGAAGCATCCAACCTGCTTTTATCCAATCACTCTTATGGTGCCAATGGCGGATGGTTATTTGATTCACAAGGCAGGTGGCAGTTTTTAGGCAACCCCGGTGAAAATGAAGATTTCAAATTTGGCTGGTATGGAGATTATACACAGGCACTGGATTCCATTGCTTACAATGCCCCCTTTTATTTAATGGTTCGCTCTGCAGGCAACCATCGTGAAGTAAACGGACCGGCCGTTGGACAACCTTATTACCGGTATAATTCCAACGATAGTTTGATATTGGCGGGCAATCGCCCTGCAGGCATCAGTAGCAATGATGGATACGACATCATTGCCTATTCAGCTGCTGCAAAAAATATCTTAACCGTTGGAGCCGTAAGTGCGATTCCAAATGGATACAACAATAAGACTGATGTGGTCATGAGCTCATTCAGCAGCTGGGGACCAACAGACGACGGAAGAATTAAACCGGATATTGTGGCAGATGGTGTTCAGGTATTGTCGAGCATCGACGCATCCAATACCAGTTATGCAGCATTCGATGGAACATCGATGGCAACACCCAATGCAACCGGCTCTTTATTGCTTTTACAGGAATATTATGCCAAATTAAAATCAGGCGCATTTATTCGTTCCGCTACCCTGAAAGGGCTGGCCATCCATACAGCCGATGAAGCAGGAAATGCACCCGGGCCCGACTACCAGTTTGGCTGGGGCCTTTTGAATGTACTGAAGGCAGCGAATGTTATTACTGAGGCAGTGCCATCAAATAATGCAAATACCAGCGGGCATTTATTATTTGAGAACAGTTTGGCACAGGGGGGTACTTTCACAAAAACAGTGGTGGCTTCGGGTAAAGGCCCATTACAGGCCACTATTTGCTGGACAGATGTAAAAGGCGCTGTTATTACAACCAATCTTTTAAATAACCGTACCAAGAATCTTGTAAACGACCTGGATATTAGAATTACCAGGGGCAGCAGAACCTATAAGCCATGGACACTGGATGTAAACAACCCGGCCAACCCCGCAGTAGCCGGAGACAATAGTACAGATAATGTTGAGAAGATCGATGTTGACAGCACCCTTCCAGGAGCAACTTATACCATCACCGTTTCACACAAGGGAACCCTGGCAAGGGGCTCACAGGCTTATTCCTTACTGGTTAGTGGTGTAGGGGGTTCGGCTTATTGTGCGTCGGCATCCGGCGGGGGTGGTGCAAGAATTGATTCAGTAAATTTTTCCAATGTACATGTAGGAAATTCTGCCGGTTCAAAAACCTATACGGATAATACACAGTATATCGGAGATATAGAACCGGGTCAAACCCTGCCAGTGGCTGTTAAAATAAGTACGGCCGATGCCAGTACGAACCAGCGCATGGT
>JBDKLG010000287.1:0-5910 GCA_039795695.1 Bacteroidota bacterium | reverse complement strand
GTATTTCCATCGTACATGCCAAAGAAATGTACAAGTTCAAACAAATTGAAAGAATCAATAATTCACAGTTCCATAAACTGGATATCCCGAGCGGTAAAGATGTTTGCAGAAAACAATTCTTCCATTTTATGGATAAACTGCTTTCTGCCGATATCAGTCATGGCGACTATGAAACCTATGTACCCATGCTGGCAGAAAAATTTGCCGATGTAAGCAAGGAAGATGTTCTCAAAAGAGTTGCTGCCATGGAGTTTGATCGTTTTCTGAAATATTATGAAAATTCAGAAGACCTGAACCTGCGGGAAAGAAGCAGAAAAGACAGCAATGATCGCAGCACCGACAGGGAAATGGGCAGAAGAAGAGATGATCGAAGCGCCGGTCGTGGCGATAGCCGCAAAGAATATACCAGAGGAGGAGGATATAGCCGGTTATTTGTTAACCTGGGTACCAAAGACGGGTTCTTTAAAGCAAGTTTTCTTCAGTTCATACTGGATATGAGCGACCTGAAAAAAGAAGTGCTGGGGAAAATTGATATGAAGGATATGAATAGCTGGGTTGAAATTGAAAAAGGAGCTGCACAGCAAATGATCCGTTCTCTGGATGGAAAAAACTATAAAGGCAGAAGGATACGGATGAATGATGCAGATAGCGGGGGCGGTATAAGAAAACCAAGAAGAGGCGAGGGCTAATTTGGTTGGTGAAAGGCTGAAGGCAAAACAGTAAAACCAGTAACAAAATATATGGAGCAAGCAATCGAACAAACAAGTTCAGTGGAAGCATTGTTGAAAAAGCGTCCACTCGTTATTTCCGGTCCATGCAGTGCCGAGACCGAAGAGCAGGTTTTGCAAACCGCTAATCGTTTAGCCGCAACCGGTGTCGTAGACATCATGCGCGCCGGTATCTGGAAGCCCCGTACCCGCCCCGGAAGCTTTGAAGGCATTGGTACCAAGGGACTTCCCTGGTTACAACAGGCAAAAAAAAGCTCAGGCTTACCCGTTGCAGTGGAAGTGGCAACAGGCAAACAGGTAGAAGATGCATTGCACTTTGATGTGGATGTACTTTGGATCGGGGCCAGAACTACAGTTAACCCATTCAGCGTTCAGGAAGTTGCCGATGCATTAAAAGGTGCGAATGTGCCCGTTCTAATTAAGAACCCCATTAATCCCGACCTGGAATTATGGATTGGTGCAATGGAAAGGGTTGCAAAAGCAGGTATTAAAAATATCGGCCTCATTCACCGTGGCTTTAGCTCCTACGGAAATACCGAATACCGCAATGCACCTATGTGGCACTTGGCCATTGAAATGAAACGCCGCTATCCGGATCTACTCTTAATCAATGACCCCTCCCATATCTGCGGCAGAAGAGATATTTTACAGGAAGTGGCCCAAACAGCCATTGACCTTGACTTTGATGGTTTAATTATCGAAAGCCATATTGATCCTGACAATGCCTGGAGCGATGCCAAACAACAGATCACTCCTGAAAAACTGGGAGAAATGATTGGCAGCATTCGCTGGAGAAAAGAAGACATCGCCTCTGAAGAATACCATGCTGCACTGGAAAAACTGCGCCAGCAAATCAATAACCTCGACGATGAACTGATGCAGATATTGAGCCAGCGCATGAAAGTTGCAGAACATATCGGTCAGTATAAAAAAGACAATGATATTACCATCCTCCAAACCAATCGTTGGAATGCTATTCTCGAAAGAGCTTTTCAAAAAGGTGAAAAATTTGGCTTGAGTAAAGAATTTGTAACCAAATATTTTGATGCGGTTCACATGGAAAGTATCAACCACCAGAACAAGATTATGAATTCGTAGTGTACGGATCTCGCTTTTTTGATTGGCGAATTTGATTCGCCAATCAAAAATCTGCGAATGCTCAAAATCTGTTTTATGAAAAAGAAAACCTTTAAATTCTCCTCCACTGCTGTTGATTATTTTTTTGAAACCGAATTTTCTCACCTGGAAAAACTGGTTTTAAAAGAATCGGCAGTAATCGTCACCGATGAAAATGTGTTCGCAAAGCATAAGAAGAAATTCAAGGGTTGGAACACCATTGTATTAAAAGCTGGCGAGAAATTCAAAGTACAGCAAACGGTTGATGTAGTTATTGACCAGTTAATCGCATTGGGGGCAGACAGAAAAACCACGCTGGTAGGGGTTGGGGGCGGAGTGGTAACAGATATCACCGGCTATGTTGCGGGTATCTATATGCGTGGAATCAGGTTTGGCTTTGTGCCCACTTCATTACTCGCTATGGTAGATGCATCCATTGGTGGCAAAAACGGTATTGATGTTGGCGTATATAAAAATATGGTGGGCCTGATCAGGCAACCCTCTTTTCTCCTTTTCGACAGCTCTTTTTTGCAATCTCTGCCCAAAACCGAATGGCAGAACGGTTTTGCAGAAATCATCAAACACGCCTGTATCAAAGACGCGGTCATGTTCAGGCTGTTACAAAAACACCGGATTGCCGATTTTCAAAAGAATCCCAAACTGTTGACATCACTCATCGAACAAAATGTATTGATAAAAACCAAAGTGGTTACCGAAGACGAATTTGAACAGGGCGAAAGAAAACTGCTGAATTTCGGACATACCCTCGGTCATGCTATTGAGAATATGTATGAACTGAGCCACGGACAGGCCATCAGTATCGGGATGACCTATGCTGCAGTGATGTCGCAGCACCTGAAACATTTTACCGGAGCAGAAGCTGTGGTTGAATTACTCGAAAAATACGGACTGCCAACTTTTGCCAGATTTGATACAAAAAAGGCATTTAAAATATTGATGAAAGACAAGAAGAAAGACCATGTAAGCATCAACTATATCTTGCTGGAGAAGATTGGTAAAGGAACGATTCAACCCCTGCTTTTTGTACAGTTGCAGGATATATTAAAACAATTCAAATAATACAGGAAAACGATCCCTGGCAAAAGGAATCCTTTCCATAAACCGCTCCCGAAGCGGGTTCCCATTAAAATGATTGTACGCATTCAACCTTCTGCAATAACCGGAACTATTTATGCCGCAGCCAGTAAAAGCAGTATGCAAAGAGCCTGTGCAGCTGCACTATTACACAAAGGTGAAACCATTTTGCACAATCCAGGAAAAAGCAACGATGACCTGGCAGCACTGGAAGTTATCACCAAACTGGGCGCAATCCCCCGTAAAAATCCCGATGGCTCGCTGCATATCCTGTCCAATGGCATCAACGCCATTGACCCAGAAATAAATTGTGGTGAAAGTGGTTTGGGAATAAGGATGTTCACACCAATTGCGGCATTGAGCAGTCAGGCCATTACCTTAAATGGTACCGGCAGCTTATTAACCAGGCCCATGGATTTTTTTGATGCAATACTGCCACAATTAGGCGTAAAGATTCAGTCGAACGGAGGCAGACTGCCTTTGCAGATACAGGGGCCGCTAAAGCCCGCCGATATTGAAGTGGACGGATCATTGAGTTCGCAGTTTCTTACGGGCCTGCTAATGGCTTACGGAGCTGCGGGAGCGGAAAATGTGACCATTGCTGTTAAAAACCTCAAGAGCAAGCCCTATATCGACCTCAGTTTACAGGTAATGAAGCATTTCGGATGGGAGCCGGAAAACAGGAACTATCAGGAATTTGTTTTTACAGGAAAAAAATCCGCTACCGAAAAGGAAAAAATGGTATATACCGTAGAAGGAGATTGGAGCGGTGCCGCATTTCTGCTGGTTGCCGGAGCAATTGGAGGACCAATTACCGTAAAAGGCCTTGATATCGAGTCCACACAGGCCGATAAAGCCGTTTTACAGGCACTAATACAGTGCGGCTGCCAATTATCTGTTCAGCAGGGCAAAATTGAAATCGGGCCGCTTCCGCTCAAGCCATTTCATTTCGATGCCAATGATTGTCCGGATCTGTTTCCTCCCTTAGTGGCATTGGCCGCTTATTGCAATGGAACATCGGTAATCGAAGGGGTACACAGATTAACCCATAAGGAAAGCAATCGTGCACTAACTTTACAGGAGGAGTTTGCTAAATTGGGTATTGAAATCAGGCTCCAGGATAATTTAATGATGGTGTTGGGTGGTACTGCCGTAAAATCTGCCATAACTCACTCTCACCACGATCACCGGATTGCCATGGCCTGTGCTGTTGCAGCATTAAAAGCAACAGGGGAGGTAGTGATAGAAGAAGCTGGTGCCATCAATAAATCTTACCCCGATTTCTATGAACACCTGATAAAACTAGGCGTAAAAATTCACCAGTAAACCAATAAATCAATCAAACTTGAATAGTTTCGGCCGCATATTCCGCATACATATTTTTGGCGAATCCCATGGGGATTGCGTTGGCTTAACCATCGATGGCTGTCCTGCAGGACTTCCCCTTTCGGTAGCCGATTTTCTGGAAGATACAGAACGTAGAAAAGGCGGGGTCCAGAAGGGCACAACCCCCAGAAAAGAGGACGATATTCCCATTTTCAAAACAGGCATCTTCAACGGACACACAACAGGGGCACCTATTACAATCCTGTTTGAAAACAATAATACCAGAAGCAGTGATTACGAGAAGCAGAGATCGGTTCCCCGCCCGGGTCACGCAGATTTTACCGCCCATGCCAAATATGGAGGTTTTGAAGACTTTAGAGGAGGTGGGCATTTTAGCGGCAGATTAACGGTTTGCCTGGTTGCAGCAGGCGTAATTGCAAAAAAACTATTGCAGGGAATCGATATTAAATCAACCATCCTGGAAATTGGCGGCGAAACCAACCTTGAAGCCGGGCTTAATAAAGCTTTGGAAGCAAAAGACAGTATTGGCGGAATAGTTGAATGCAGGGTGAATGGCTTGCCCATCGGACTGGGAGAGCATTTTTTTGATTCAGTAGAATCGGTTATCAGCCATGCAGCTTTTGCCATCCCTGCAGTAAAAGGGATTGAATTCGGGGCCGGTTTTGCGGCAGCAAAAATGTTCGGGGTAACGCACAATGATGCGATTGAAAACAGTACGGGCAAAACCACTACCAATCATGCCGGTGGAATAGTAGGAGGTATTACAAATGGTAATGAATTGGTTTACAGAGTAGTTATAAAGCCTACTTCATCTACTCCCAAAGATCAATATACGTTTAACTGGGAAACCAATGAGATGGAAAGTTTCTCGGTTAAAGGACGTCACGACCTATGTATTGCACTCAGGGTTCCGGTTATTCTGGAAGCCATTACTGCCATGGTATTGGTAGATTTTATGCTGATCAGCCAGAAAATCAAACCCGTCAACCCCTGATCCTGCATAATTTTTTAGCAGATAAGGCGTTAATAAATAATACGAATAAGCACACTACTCATGGAATCAGATTTTATCTACCATATCACCAGGAAGAACCAGTGGGAAGAAGCCAAAGAACTGGGACATTTCGATTCTGATACACTCGCAACCGAAGGGTTCATACATTGCAGTACCGAAGCCCAGGTTTCCGGGGTACTCGACCGCTATTATAAGGGACAGACAGGTCTGGTAAAGCTCAAAATAGCAAGGGTTAAAGTAGAAAGACCCCTGGTTTTTGAATTGGCAAGTTCTATCAATGAGGTATTCCCCCATATACATGGCGCTTTAAACTTGGATGCTGTAGTGGAAGTGTCCGAAATAGTATAACCCCTTGCACAAGTACCTGGTCAATGCCTCCATTCAAATCATTCCCGTAATTCCCGGTAACAGGCACCCTTATGAATGGGTAGACGAAGCCATTGACATCATCCGGCAATCGGGCATCAAATACAAAGTAGCCCCCTTTTCAACCGAATTAGAAGGCAGTTATGAAGAAGTGAGCAAACTGATTGATGCGGTAAATGAATACCTCTATTCCAAAGGATTAAATGAATGGATAACGCAGGTTCAAATACAGATCAGAAGTTT
>JBDKLG010000286.1:0-8321 GCA_039795695.1 Bacteroidota bacterium | reverse complement strand
TTTTGACCAGATCCCATGGATGCCAATGAAGCAAGAATAACAATCAGAAAAATACATTTTCTCATACTGGTATGTTAATCGGATACTGAATAATACATATAGCACTGCCTTTAAAAAATAATTGTTGCCTACAAGTAACTCAACCACCATTTTTCTTTGTGTGCTGTTTTATATTGGTCATATTTTTTGCAAAAAGGATACAAGATCAGCAGTACCAGTAGCCAAATCAGGTATACTACCGGTAAACCATAGCCCTCACCCGGAACCACGAAAAGAAAAGGCATATTCTTCCCTAGTTTGACGGCATCATCCATTGAATGTCCTTTGGCAAAGAACAGAATGGTTTGAATCAAATGTATCAGGTACAAATGCAGCAGATAATAAAAGAAAGCGGTTCTTCCGAATACAACCATGATTTTGGTAAATTGATTGTTGATTTTTTCGAAATAAGCCAGCAATAACATGGCAACACCTATCGTGATGCTCATGTATAACAAGGATGGCGGATATTTATTTACGTTGATAAAAGATAAAAAAGTATTGAACCCGGTTGACTGTTTTGTCCATCCAACGGGATCTCCATATAGGTTTATAAAACGTAGCACCACAAAGAACATCAGCAGAACAATACCCATTTGTTTCAGTATTGTTATTCTTTGGTTGCTGCTGTATTTAGGTGTAAAGAAAATGCCTGCACAATAGCCCAGTATCATCAATCCGGTCCAGACAGGAAATGCATAAACCAATATGGCAAAATGATTGGGGGCGTATTCATAGAATACAAAAGCCCCATGGTGCAACAGATTCCACCAGAACCCGGCTTTAAAGTTCGCGGCTCTTTCGGGGAAGTCTAATAAATTATGCCCCAATACAATCACCAAACCCAATACCAACAGGGCTTTGTAAGGAATTTTTATTTTAATCAGCAAGCCCAGTACTACCATACTGCTGCCAATGGCCCATATCACCTGGAAAGGTATTACATTGAAAAAAGGATTGAAAGTCCAGGCAAATGCTACCATGGTCCATTCAGCAAAAATTAACCAGCAGCCTCGTTTGATTAAAAAGGAACTGAGCTCATTGGTTGTTTTTCTCCGGCTTTGCAAATAGATAGAGGTTCCGGAAAGAAAAACAAAAATGGGTGCACAATAGTGGGTAATCCATCTGGTGAAAAACAATCCTGGTGTTGTAGTTGCCAGGTTCAGGGGGTCATCGGTATTTGAAGTTATGTGCACATAATCACGCACATGATCGATTGCCATGATGACCATTGCGATACCCCTTACAATATCGATGGACTCAATTCTTTGGCTCCGGCTTGTTGTTTGTGACATTTAAACAATTTTTATTTTCAGCATATTAAATTTTCTCCTCAGTTTTCACGCAGTCCTTTAATAACCACATTCCCGGTTCCATTCTTATCACAGGGATAGGCAAAATCATGCTGCCATAATTTCGGGGTATTGATATTTGCATAAAAACCTTCCAGAAAAACAGCAAGATTTTTTTTTGCTTTGCTGTCCAGGTAAACACAATCGTTTATCAATGATAAAACGGCCGGTTTTAATGCATTGTACTTTGCCAATATGGGTTCGAATTCTTTCAGGTTTTCCATACAATAACCCCTGAATCTTCGCTCCTGAACAGACTGCATCTGCAATTCCTCTGCGGGATGCGCATAGGGTGCACCCACCAGTCCGGAATGGTCAAAATCGTAGGGAATGCTTATGGGTGTTGCATTTGAGTCTGTTGCCATCAGCTTGATGTTCTGCTGGTATTGTATCGACCAGTCTGTATTGCCAATCAGGTATTGAAATACCGCCATGGTTAGAAAATAATTTCGGTTGGTTTGCTGGGGATTGATTTTTCTATCTATTGATACCAGCTTATTCCTTTTGGCCAATTGTTTTTCTTCTTCCAGCAAAATGCCATAAAAGGGAGGTATGTTTTTTTTCTTTTTGGTATCATCCATCGTTACTTTAACCAGTTTTGCCTGAAAACTTAGGGGTGTAACAAGGTTGTATATTTTATATGCCAGCCATTCCCGTACAATGTATGCTTCGCCCTGGCAGGGCATTACCAGTTTCATTTTATGCTGTTCAGAAAAAAAAGATGTATCCAATTGGCTGTTTGGGGTAAACTGCAATTGCAGTGGTGGGTAGCTGCAATTCTCCGTCATTTTTCTGAAATGCCCCCTGGTTTTGGCTTCTATGGGAATACCGGTCTCATGCCCTTCCGGGTTTTTATACTTAAGCATCAGTTTGTGCAGGGAAGATATTTCTGCCCGGTCATCCAACAATTCTCTCAGGTTACCGGAGAGGGTAAGCTCCAGTATGGAATCACCGGAAAAAATGCTGCCCCCGGTATTTGAATTAAGCGCCTTGTATTGAGCCCCGGCCATTATGCATATGAAGAGCCAGCAATTGACCAGCAAGTACCCCCTGCGCATTTTTTTATTCATAGAATTTGTTTCAATCCAACTGTTAAAACATCCCTACTACATTTCCAAACGCCTGTTTATCTCAGCTATCTTATACCGGGGGGGTAAGATTAATGCACATGCCTTCTTTTAATGATACCACCCGATGTTTCCTTAATGGTACTAGCAAAAACGAAAGCATTGGGGTCAACATCGGTAACCATGGTTTTCAGTTTGCGCATTTCAAGGCGGGAAATAATGGTAAAAATGATGTCGCAATCATCGTGTACATCAAATTTTCCGGGTAGGTAGCCTCTCTCTCCTTTGTAAACCGTTATGCCCCGGCCCAGTTCATTCACCAGTTTGTGTTTAATCTGATCGCTCTTGCCGGATATAATGGTAACTCCCGTAAATGCATTCATACCCTCGATTACATAGTCGATTGCTTTGGATGCCGTGAAATAGGTAATCATCGAATACAAGGCTGTTTCGAACTTGAAGATGATTGCGGCCAAAGTAAAAATGACCACATTGATTCCCATAATAATTTCACTGATGGTAAAGCTGGAATGCCTGAGTGTGTACAATGCCAGTACTTCAATACCATCTACCGCACAGCCCGCACGCATGGTAAGGCCGATACCCACACCCAAAAAGAATCCGCCAAATATGGAAACAAGGAAAAGATTGTCTGTTAAGCCCGGTTTCTCCGGAAAAAGCAGGCAAAGCCCCAGTAACATTACGCAGAAAAAAGTTTTTAGCGCAAAGCCTTTGTTGATCGCAAAATAAGACATGATCATAAAGGGAATATTGGCCAGCACAATTACATAAGCGATGTTCACATGAAAGTATTCATGTATCAGCAGGGAAATACCCGTAATGCCCCCATCAAAAAAGTGGTTGGGCATGAGGAATCCTTTTAGTGCAAAAGAAGTAATCAATACACCCACTACAATAAACATAAAATCCTGAAAATTGGATTCGTGGTTTTTGATGGTATGCGGGCTCTCCGTTCTTGATTGCAGTACAATCAGGTTTTTGTCCTGCTTATCGCCCAATGAATTCTGGGCGGTATCCGTAAAATACCTGTGTGATTTTAGAAAATCAATTTGCTGGCGCTGCCATTCCATTTTGTCTTTTACAAACTCTTCCTCCAGAAATTCTGAATACAAACATTCGGCCAGCTGGCTATAATCGTCTGTGCCCAGGTAATACAGATCTGCATCAGCCAGGATTGCCCCCAGTTTATTGGTGGGTGTTTGTGGCAGTCTGGTTGCCATGATGGTTTCACAAATGATGTCGATATCTTCTTTGGAAAAATGAAACTGAGGCAGGTACTGTCGTGCAAGGTCGCAGGACACTTCTTCATGGCCTGTGTATTTATGAATAAAGCCGGCATCATGGTAAGCCGCAGCAGTTAATAATAAATCCAGTTCATGGTCTGTGATGCCTTCCGTTTCGGCAATCAGTGCCGCATGTTCAATACATCTTTCTGTATGTGCTACATTATGGTAGGTTAAGGAAGGCGATAAGCTATGATTCAGTATATCAATAATAAAGGACTGTGCAGCTGCCGGTTGCATATATTTCGATTAGTTTAGGTTAGCAGGTATTTGGTAGAACCTGTGCATTAATCATTTTACAACTAATTAATATGTGTTCTAACAGCTACAATATAAGAAATTAGTTGAAAGGAAGGCAATTTAGAGATAATAAATTGACTATCAAATAATTAAGAAAATAGCGGAAAATATATTTTCTATAAATATTTTAGCAGATTCCGAAATTATTTAGCCTTTCATTTAATTGGAAATCCTGTATTCAAATTTTCCCACTGCGTATTTATTGAGGTTGGTTAATACGATTCTTGTAATGGGTTTTCGGCCCCAATTCGTTTTCAGACCCTGCTCATGGGGTTCTGCCAATGCCATCGTTTCTTTGGCTGCCTTCCATTGTGCGGCATTATAAGTTAGGGTCACTTTTTTATTTTTTTCTGTTGTGAATATTATTTTTCCGGCCGTATTGATATCGGCTTCGCAAACAGTCATAAAAGTCTGGTGCAGTTCAGGCTGGGCGGTAGCAAAGCGGTATTCATCTGTGAGATAGATGCTGTTTTGCTGGTGGTCGACCAGAAAATTTCTTTCCCATGAAATCAGCCCCGATTTTTCGGGGTAGGCTTTTTCCAGGTTCATGTGAAAAGTGGTGAGTGCCCCCGTTGTATTAAATGCGGTATTGGTGGCTTTGGCTGCAGCACCTGTTTCCTGCTGAAGATTATTTACACGCGGAAGGTTATGGTAATTGGAAGTATTGTACCATAAAGTATAGCGGTCTTTTGAAAAAGTGACTGCCATATAAGTTCCCTTACCTGCATCAATGATCACGGGCGAGCCTTCTGAATAAATAATAAAATCTCCCACATCATTGTGGTTATGGCTTTCCCCATTATTGCCGCCATGAGAAGCAATGAAGAGGTTATTATTGGTTCTTGCCGTCATTAGTTCCACACTTGGTAAATACATGGTATTTAACCTTGATTCCACGGGTTGTATCCTGGACACTTCATCAAGGGTCATCAGGTTATAGATTTGCCTTGGTTTGAAGAAAGACTCCAGTTTGGGGCTATTGTCCTGTATGTGCTGGTAAGCCCAGGCGCCAAAACCCATCATGGTATTGTCTTTCACGGCTTTACCAAAACGATAGATGGCCACTCCATCGGCTTTGATGGAAGGTGTGGCATCGGCAACATTTACAAAATAGCTCTCGTCTATATGTGTTTTATAAATATAAGCGCCCAGCTGCTGAATCAGGGGATGGTTGAAGAGGGCAATTTTCTGGTTGGTGGCATCGGCAACCAGCTGCAGTCCGTCGAACAAAGCCAGGCCTGCTGCAAACCAGTAAGAGGGACCTTCATCGGTGGCGCCGTCATCGCCAAGGCCATTGATGTAGAGGTCGAGCAGGTTTAGCGATTGTGCCAGCAGTTTTACCCTTCTCTCTTCATTTTTTTCCAGTAATAAAAAAGCCGTTAAGCAGTTGCTTACTACCCAGGGATCCCAGTTGTTTACTTTTACATTTTTTTTGCCATTGCCAAAATAGCCGTAACGGGCAATTTCATTTTCATAGCTGTTCAATATTTTTCTATTAACCTCCACGGCAATTCTTTCTCTCAATAGAGGGGATACCCTGTCGAGCTTTGATCCGGTGAAATAATCTGTGAGTGCCAGTACTGCTGCGGTTTCTGCGCCAAAGAGGTCCAGGGTGGGGTCTGTAACATCAGGTAATCCGGAGCCTTTTTTTTGTGTGCCGATATGTGCCGTAACACCCCAGTAGGTTTCTTCACAGATATTCCAGACACCATTGGCAATGGCATCGGCAAACCTGCCGGTATTTTCCATTGATTCGGCCAATACGAGGGTAAACAACTGGTTACGCTTATCGAAAGACAGTTTCTGAAACTCGTCTCTGTCGCCGGTGCGAACATATCCGAGAAGCACGGTAGCGGGAATATGTTTAAAAGGAACCTCTTTCAGTTTTTCTGCCTGTTTGATGATTGCCTGTATCACACTGTCGGGAACTATCTTGCTCCATTCATCGGGTGTGAGCGGAAAAGGTTTCCAACTGTTTTGTTTGATGAGGGATTGCCTGATATCGGCATTGGTGAATCTGGCGAGCAGGTCTCTTTGTGTTGTTTGTGCCGATGCAATGAAATGGCAGCATAAGGAAGCAACCAATAATAGTAAGGTAATATTCTTTCTCATGGCCATAATTGTCACTACAATTTACTTGTAAATAGCCAATGGAACAAGCATCCACCACTAAATTGGATAAGCTCCCTCTATTTATCGCTCGTCTGCATGCTTCTAAAGAGAACAGGAATCATTTTCAAAATCCATGCACCATACTCATTTTTTATAGCTAAGGCCTTCGTCAAATTTAAACAGTGCATAACCCGCTCCTTTTGCATAACCGGGCACGTCGGATAGCTGTTTGGATGCTGCTTCTTCGGATACAGGTGTGGTAAATGGCATTTTTCCGGATGGGTTAAACTTGCCTGAAACCACGTCCAGCAAAGCATCTGCAGTGGTATTAAAAGTAGCCAATACCGCTTTGAATTGTGCTTTTGTTTTTTCATTATAGATTTCGTCAATCACCCAGGGGTTCGAATAATTCATCACCAGAACTGTAGGTTTTTTAGCAGTAAGCTGGTTGATATAGTTAATATCCACCCCATTTTTAGAGAGCGACAGATAAAGCGGGGAGCCATCCGACTGAAACAGCGGTTTTCCGGCTGGTGTAATCCATAATAAAATCAGATCGGCATCTTCCGGCCTGGAAACAAAGTCGATATCGGTTTTATAATCCTTGTTACTGAATATATTAGTGGCCGAAGCATCCCTGCGTTGCATGTTCATTTCGAAATAAACTTTTGTTTTTGGTTTTACAGGTAGTGTGTTATTGTTTCTTAACAGCACAATGGATTTGCGTAAAGCAAGATCTGCCCTGGCCTGGAAAGCGGGATTGCCAACAATTTTCTCAGCTGCGTCTTCATCTACATAGGGGTTTTCGAATAAGCCCAAGGTAAATTTCTCCATCAGCAAACGATATACGGAACTGTCGACCAGCTTGGTATCCACCATTCCTGATTTAACGGTTTCCAGCAATGGTGTGGGGTCTGCAGATCCGGAATACAGGTTTACGCCTGCTTCCAGTGTTCTTTTATAGCGCTCTTTAATAGACAGGTTTTCTGCACCCCAGGGCATCATTTCAATTGGTCCTGTATCAGAATTGATGATGCCTTTAAAACCAAGTTTCATTCTCAACAGATCATGTATCACCGCTTTATTATAAGCGTAAGCAATTTTTTCATATTTGGTATCCAATGGTAAAGAATAATAGGGCATGATGGCCGATGTACCTGCTTTGATGGCTGCCTTAAAAGGAATCAGGTTATTCTCAAACATACCACCGGGGAAATGTTCTTCCTTGCCCCAGTCGAAATGAGGATCCTGTCCCCCCACTCCTGCGCCACCTCCCGGAAAATGTTTGGTGGTAAGAGCGACAGATTTTTTGCCAAGTTTGTTTCCCTGAAAACCCAATACGATTTCCGTGATCATTTTCGCAACCCAATCGGCGTTCTCGCCAAAAGTTCCTTCAATTCTTTGCCAGCGGGGTTCTGTGCTTAAATCGGCCATATACATATACCCTTTGCGAAGCCCTACCGCAGCCCATTCCTGGCGGGCAATATCTGCAAATTCATGAACAAGTTTCAGGTCGCGCATAGCCGACATGCCCAGTTCTCCCGGCCAGGTTGAAAAAACCGTTTTACCTACACTCAAACCAACCGATGCATCTTTGGTAAGATGGTTTCTTGGGTTGGAAGCAATGATGGCAGGTATTCCCAGCCCATCAGTTTCACACAAAGCCTGTAATTTATTGGCCCATTCGGCCGTCATTCTTGCACTTACATTGGCGCGGAAAATAAAATGCCTGAGATGAAACTGTGTTACACCCTTGGTAGTACCTGCCACATTCATCATGGGTGTGGGCAGGGGTTTTCGGGTAAACATATTATTGCTGGCTACCTGGTCTGTTTCATTAAAATCGCTGGTAAAATTTTGTGCTGCCCGGTTACCTGCCCCACCACCGAATGTTTGTTCACCTTTGAGAGAGGATGTACTGATCAACATAAATCCTACTTTTTCCTCGATCGTCATCTTCGACAAAAGATCAGTGGCCCTAAGCTCATTCGGGAGGCGCCAGTCTTCATACTTATCCAACCGGCCATTCCTGTTCAGGTCTTTGAACTGAAGCCCGTCGATGGTTAAAATTTTTGCTGAGCGATAGCCTAACTGCGGCTGTTCAGTTTTTTTTGTTTGCGCATGACTGCTTAAAATAAAAGCGAGTG
>JBDKLG010000285.1:0-11805 GCA_039795695.1 Bacteroidota bacterium | reverse complement strand
TTTATTTTCTGCAAAGCAGGCACAAGAATCTGTTTTACCAGGGTTGTTTTGCCGCTGCCACTTACACCGGTTACCACACACAATGTGTTCAGGGGGAATTCAACCGTGATGTCTTTCAGGTTATTTTGCCGGGCATTTTCAACCCGGATGCTTCTGTTCCATTTTCTGGTTGTTTTGGGAATTTCGATGCTTAGTTTTCCCGTAAGGTATTTGCCGGTAAGACTTTCTGCATTGGCAACTATCTCATCATAGTTTCCCACCGCTACCACTTCGCCGCCAAGATGTGATGCCAGCGGGCCCATGTCGATGATATAATCGGCTTCCCGCATCATCATTTCATCGTGCTCTACTACCACAACGGTATTACCAAGGTTGCGCAATGATTTCAATACGCCTATCAGTTTGGCCGTATCCCGTGAATGCAAACCAATTGAGGGCTCATCCAGGATATACAAGGAGTTGGTCAGGTTACTACCCAGGCTTCTGGTAAGCTGTATCCGCTGGCTCTCCCCCCCGCTTAATGAGTTGGCCAGGCGATTGAGTGTTAAATATCCCAAACCTACCTCTATCAAGGTTTGCAGCCGTTGGTTTATTTCAATCAGGATTCTTTTGGCCACCTGTTTATCGTGCTCGGATAAGACCAATTCTTCAAACCATTTTTTCAGGTCTTTCACGGGCATTTCACACAGTTCTCCAATATGCTTTTTTCCTATTTTAACATAGAGGGCTTCTTTGCGTAAACGAAACCCCCTGCAATCAGGGCAGGCCGTTCTGCCTCTGTACCGGCTTAATAAAACACGGTATTGTACTTTGTACAGATTCTGTTCCACTTCTTTGAAAAAATCATCAATACCCTGTACATTGCCATGCCCGCTCCAGAGTTGCTGGTATTGTTCGCTGGTTAAATCGATGATGGGCTTGTGAATGGGAAAATCAAACTTTCCTGCATTTTTTACAAATTGTTCGCGCCACCAGCCCAGTTTGTCTCCTTTCCAGGGTGCTACCGCACTTTCATACACACTCAATCGTTTATCGGGTATCACCAGGTCTGCATCAATGCCCAATACCTGACTAAATCCTTCACAGGTAGGGCAGGCACCAAAAGGGTTGTTGAAAGAAAATAAATTGGGAACGGGTTCCTCGAACTGGATACCATCCAGTTCAAACCGGTTGCTGAAATGCAGCATCTTTTGATTGTTCATTTCCACATACATTTCTCCCTCCCCTTCATAAAAAGCTGTGCTTATGGAATCGGATAAACGGTGTAAATCATCCTCATCAAATGTTTTGGTGATGATGCGATCTATCAGCACAAAAGTCTGGAGTTTGGCATCGGAAGTCTGGATTTGCTTTTTTAATTCTTTATCGGATAATCCAAGCAATTCTTCAATCCGCATAATAAGGCCGGACTCGGTATTACTACCTGCAGACTCCCTAAAATACATTCGTGAAAACCCTTTCTGCATCAGTATGTTCAGTTCTTCCCGGGTTGCTCTCTTGGGATGCTGTTTGAAAGGAACGATGATGACCAGTTTGGTTTCTTCGGGCATTTCATGGATGGCTTGCATCACATCTGCCACATCGTCTTTTTTCACTTCTTTACCACTTACCGGAGAGATCGTTTTACCGGCTCTTGCAAAAAGCAATCGCAGGTAATCATACAGTTCCGTCATACTGCCAACCGTACTTCTGGGTGTTCTTGTAATTACTTTTTGTTCGATGGCAATTGCCGGGCAAAGGCCCTTGATATAATCAACATCCGGTTTTTCCATTCTTGCCATGAACTGGCGGGCATAGGCACTCAGGCTTTCGGCATACCTGCGCTGGCCTTCCGCAAAAAGTGTATCGATGGTGAGTGATGATTTGCCGCTACCTGAAACACCGGTTACAACAATCAGCTTGTTTCTGGGAAAAGAAACCGTTACGTTTTTGAGGTTATGAACGCGCGCACCTTTTACAAGAATATTTCCTGCCGTATCCTTTATTTCTTCCGGCTTAGCCGTTTTCGTTTTTGTTGCCATTGGTTGGCAATTTACTTACTTCTGCACTAAAATGCTAAATAATTTGGCAAAAAATGGAATCAGTAAAAAGGTAAAACGAAACAGAAAAATGTGAATAACCCTTACCCCTCAAAACATTCTTTTCCACAAGTTCCGGGAGATATGAAAAGATGTATAATTTGTTGTTGAAAGAGAATGAGTTAGTTCAGTTGCACTTATTTAAAAGTTTTACCAAATCTTCCAAAAACTGCTTTCCGACTCAAAAAAGCAATTATGAGAACAAGACCCGACCAGGCTACGGATATAGAACTGATACAGGCATTTCAGGAGGGCGATACGGGCGCTTTTGAAGCACTTATCTACCGGTATAAGGATAAAATATTTTCTTCCATTCTTTTCCTGGTGAAAGACAGTTACCTGGCCGAGGACCTTTTTCAGGACGTTTTCATCAAAATTATCGATACACTCAAAAACAAGCGATACACGGAGGAAGGAAAATTCTTGCCCTGGGCTTTGCGCATTGCGCACAATCTTTGTGTTGATTATTTCAGGAAAGTGAAGAGAACTCCCACCATCAGAACAACAGATAACAAAGATATTTTTGAAGTGCTACTGATTGCTGAAGAAGGTGCCGATAGCAAGATCATGCAGGGGCAAAGCCATGAAAGGGTTCGCAAAATGCTTGACCTCTTACCCGAAGAGCAGCGCGAAATAATTGTACTGCGGCATTTTGCGAATATGAGTTTCAAGGAAATTGCCCTTATCACCAATTGCAGCATCAATACGGCTTTGGGCAGGATGCGTTATGGCCTGATTAACCTTAGAAAAATGATGATTGAAAAACAGATTGCTTTGTAATACTTTGGATCCTTGCCAATAAGAAAGGCCTCATGTATGAGGCCTTTTATTTTTTACAGGCCGGGGGCTGTTATTTGTTTTTGTCAAAAGCTTCTTTCGCACATTTAAGCCATAGATAATATTCATGTGCATCCGGCGTATATCCTACCGGGTGATTCAACAACCTTTCCTGGTTATCAATTAATGCATACAGCGGTTGTGTTGTCTGGTTAAAATTCTCCGCTTCAAATGTGGCCCATTTGTCTCCATAGGTAATGATGTCTTTTTTATCACCTGTTTTGGTTGTATAGTTCATGATCCGCAGGGCGGGGTCAAGGTTCTGCCGGTCGTCTACATACAATGACACCAGGATATAGTTTTCGCTGATGAAATCATATACTTCAGGATTGGTCCATACATTCTCTTCCATTTTCCTGCAATTCACACATGCCCAGCCGGTAAAATCGAGCATCAGCGGTTTGTGCTGCTCTCTGGCCATCTGCAGGGCTTTGCCATAATCGTTGATTACATTCGCTTCCAGGCCCTTTCCTTTTACATTTTCCTTACCGTAAATACTGTAACTCAAAGGAGGCGGGAATCCGCTCAATAATTGCAGGTTGGCGTATTTGCTTCGGGTAATGCCTGGAATCAGGTAAAGCGTAAACAATAAAGTAATAATACCCATTATTTTTCTTCCACTACCAATCTTCATTCCTTTATAATCATGTGGCAATCTTAATACCCCAAAAAGGTAAAGTGTAAGGCCTGCGCTGATCAAAATCCATATTCCGATAAATACTTCCCGCTTCAACAATCCCCAGTGCATTACCAGGTCTGCATTGGAAAGGAATTTGAATGCCAGTGCCAGTTCCAGGAATGCCAGTACTTTTTTAACGGTATCAAGCCAGCCTCCCGATTTTGGGAGAGATTGGAGCCAGTCGGGAAAGATGGCAAATAATGCAAAAGGAAGTGCCAGTGCCAGTCCGAACCCTGCAAGCCCCGATGTTAGCTGCCATGCACCGCCACTCAAAGATCCTACCAGTAAAGAGCCCAGGATTGGGCCGGTACAGGAGAATGATACGATGGCAAGCGTTAATGCCATAAAGAAAATTCCACCAATACTGCCCAGTCCGCTTTTTGAATCGGCCTTGCTGGCGATATTGCCGGGAAGGGTTAGTTCATAATAGCCAAAAAAGGAAAAGGCAAAAAACAGAAAAATGACAAAGAAAATAATATTGAGCCAGGAATTGGTAGAGATATTATTGAATATTTCAGGCTGAACATTCCCGAGTAAATGAAAGGGAACACTGGCCAATAAATAAATCAGGAAAATAAAGAAACCATACAAAACGCCATTACGCACCGCCTGTTTTCTGCCCGAAGCTTTTTTTGTAAAAAAAGAAACCGTAACGGGAATCATGGGAAATACGCAAGGTGTAAGCAGGGCAATTAATCCGCCCAGAAAGCCCAGCAAAAAAACCGACCAGAAACCATCGCTGTTGCTGCTTGCATTTTTTGATCCGCAGTCTGCCAAAGGCTTTTCCAGATCAATGGTGTTTAACCTGATAGACCCCCCACCATCATTGGCTTTGACGGCTCCTTCCAGGCTCAGCTCGAAGGGGAATGCGGACTGGATAAACTGGTCATTGCCCTTACCGATATAAGCAGCAATCGTTCCTTTCAAAGTAGCGGGTATGAACCCATTGATAGAAATTTGCTGCCTTAGTTCAACGGAACCGGTATATACTTTCAGTGATTTATTTTCGAAGAGCGGGTCTTTGATGGTGGTTGTGCCTGCTGTAAAGCCGATGGCATTCTTAGCAATGGCGTTCTCGTAAAGGGTTGTTATTTTAATGGAATCGGGGCCAATACCAGCCGGATAGTATCCATATAAATGCCATCCCTGGGGAACTGTGGCGGTGGCGGTTATTTCATATAAATGATCTGCTATTTTTTTTGCGCTTGTTTTCCATTGCAGCAAACTGTCTGTTTGACCAAACAAAGACGCTGTAAGAAGCAGGAAAAAAAACAGGCTATTGATTTTTTTCATTTGTACCTACTTTTTATTGAAGCTTGAGGTCAAATGATTTTTTTACAGGAGGTAAACACTGGCTATCATCACAAACCATGTATTCCACCGTACCGCTGATATTTGTTTTCACTCCATTTTTCACTTTTACTGTTTGTACATATTGCACCTGATCGGAGAAAAATACCACATTGGTGTTGAATAGTTTATCAAATACTTTTTCTGCTTTCCCCAGTTCTTTCAGCGCTCCTATTTTGCTAACCAATGGGTTTGTTTTGGTAACAATGGTGGTAGGAATGGGTCCGCCCTTACCGGTATGTTGAGAATACAAATGCCAGTGTGGGTCGATGGACGCTGTGATAACAATATCATACGTATCGGCAGTTTTCTTTTTTACTTCATAGTTCCAGTTAACAGGGCTTTTAGGCTGTCCGAAAACACCAATAACCATGATTAATGCACATACTGACAATACGATTCTATTCATTTTAAGCCGGGTTTATTCCTTGGACGAAATTGATACTTAGTCCTTACAAAAACACTAATTCAAACCAAGTATTTCAAATATTTTAACACCATCCAGGTTATTCAGGGCAGTGGAAGTAGCTCTTTCCGGATGGGGCATCATGCCAAATACATTTTTTGTTTTGTTGCTGATGCCGGCAATATTTCTGACAGCTCCATTGGGATTGGCCTGCTCAACAATATCTCCCTGCGCATCACAATAGCGAAACAGTACCTGTCCATTGGCTTCCATTTCATCAAGGGTAGCATCATCTGCATGGTATCTTCCATCACCATGTGCCACCGGTATTTTCAATGCGCCTGACAGTTCATTCCTGATATAGACATTTTTACAAACAAATTGCTGATGGGCATTTTGCAGCAGAACGCCGGGCAGTAAACCGCTTTCGCATAAAATCTGAAAGCCATTGCAAACACCCAGCACTTTTCCGCCCTTAGCGGCAAATTCGATTACGCTTTGCATCATCGGGCTAAACCGCGCTATGGCACCGCAGCGCAGGTAATCTCCATAAGAAAATCCGCCGGGTAAAATAATGCAGTCTTCTGTCGTAAACATGCTCAGGTCTTTGTCCTTGTGCCAAAGCATTATGACTTCCTTTCCTAAATCCTTTGCTAATGCATCCTGCATATCTCTGTCGCAATTAGACCCCGGAAATACTACAACACCAAATTTCATAGGTAAATTTTTATCGGGAAAATGCTAAAACTGATTTCGGGCAAAGGTAATGACTGCCCCTGTTAAGAGGGGACTAATTTTTAACAATCCACCAATTATTATACACAATAACAGCCAGGGAAATCCAGAAAAGCAGATTTGGGAACAATAGTCTTCTGGGATAAGAAAAAGTATTCCCGGTAAATGCTGCCATGGGTACCAGCAGCAGAAAAGCCGATTCTACCCCTGCGTTGGGATAGATAAAGGGTATGGGTATGAGAATCAGCAGCATAACTATCATAACGGCCCAGTTTTTCCGGATCTGGATAACCATTCTTGAGCTCGATACCTGCCAGTAATACAAGCCCACTAAAATGTAAACGGTTAGCAGGGAAACGCTGATAATAATGCTGTAATTCCATTGGTGCAACGGGAGCCCCAGTTTCAAACCAGGTATATAATAGCTGAAACTGTGCAGGTCATCTTTTAAGAACAGGCCTGCTGCTAAAAAATAATAGGGCAGCAGAATACCCATCAATAAAATAAACCATTCTGCCAACTTGAAAGGCCTTACAACGGCCAGTGCAAACAATACCACCAATATCAGTATGGCAGTGGGATGATAGCATAAAACGGCAATGCCCACTATCAGTCCGGTATTAAACAAAAGCGTTTTGGGAGAAGGGTGATTGTATAACCTGCTTAGTTTAATGAATATCCAGATCAATAAGAAATTGGCCAGCAAAGCCGCAGAAACAGTGCACCATTGTGTAAACAAAGCCGATAACAATACATATGCCATGGCTGTTGTATAAGAATTGTTTTGAAACATCCTGAAATCATTCAGTACCATATTGAGGCGAATGGCCTGAATAAGTACAACCAAATGGTAAAATACCACAAGGCTGGTTTGGGGCAGGTTGGAAAGATAGTTGCGCAGGACTAATGTAAAAAGCCCATCATTATTTTCCGATAACAAAACAGGTGTTGTCATCAAAAAATGAAAGTGAATGCCTACACTCAGCATCACCAGGAAAAAAATATTAATGATGGATTTATCTCTGAATAAAAAGACCACGATTACAAAAATTAAAATTCAATTTTAGCAAAACAAGTGAAACCACGGTATTGGCAGGGTACAATGGCTGTTCTTGACCCTATCTGCTTGGCATGCCGCGGCATAAAATCATACCCCTTGTCCAGGTTCTTAAACGTAGGATTTCTTTCTATCTGGCCTGTAGGTGCAATACTCTGGTCGGTTAAAACCATCGCTCTTTTCTCCTGCAGGTTAAAGATATAATGTAATTGGTCTCCGGTATTGAATAACCCGAACCCGATATAGTTATCCGTATTATCGTCGAACTGCGATTTCCTTACCACATTGCTCCATTCCATTTTTCCGTTGGGCTCAAAAGAAATTACTGCGACATTGTCGGCAAAATAGCGGGTTAAGTTATTGGTGTTCACCGGCCCATAGATATTATACCTTCCCCAGGGATAATAGCCAATGGGGCTGTTCCAGGAATAATAGTCCACCGGTGTCCAATAGGGCGACCCATACAGGTAATCCCATCTGTTCAAGGTATTTCCCCTAGAACTGGTATATGCCGATTCGGCAACGATGATAAAACCGCCATCCTTTCTCAAAATAATATTCTTCAGGAAGAAATCATTGAAAGCAGTTTTGGAGCCGTTTTCTCCCTTGGCATCTTCCCTGAATTCATCGGTAAATACCGTGGTCGCATTGAGCAGTTCTTTGTTTTGACCCTTATCCCAAAGCATATAATACAGGCCTTCAATATTCCCTCTTCGCTGTTTGCTTAAAAAAGAAGTAATCAGGTAATGCTTGTTGATATTGTCTACTTTGATCCGCATATCATCGAGGTAGATATTGCCCAGTTTGATATCACTTACGGTATAATTGTCCTGTAAAGCAGGTTTGGTTATTAAACTGATTTTATTAATATTATCATTGGTAGAGGTCCCCGATGCCCTGATACAAATCATGTCGCCTTCATTATCCAGTGCAAACTCGGAAAGAAAATCATTCCGTTGAGGCATGGGAATATTAAGCCTGGATCTTTTTTGAAGCACCATGTCTGTGTTATACAGGCTGGTGGTTAGTATATGGCTTTTATCGTTCTTGGTATTGATTTTAAAGACCATTATTTTATGCTTATCGTCGCTCACCAAGAGGGAATAGATTTTATTATTGGAAGCATAATTAATGTTATCGGTTGAGTCGAGTTCAATGGCTTCTCCTATTTTTTTGCCTGAGGGGTCCAGTTTTACTGCCATGCAATACATCACACTCCTCCTTTGAAACTGGTAAATCATGTATACAAAATCGGGGTATTGTATAAAATCTGTATTTAATAAGCGTAAATTGATGAATTCCAGTTTGGTTTTGTCTACAGGCTTCATGTCTGCATCATAGGTAACAATGGTATGCGCTTCGCGGTAATTCTTGTACACCATTAGTTTACCCCCCACTTTTCCTACCACTTCAAAGGCCATGGTCTTTGAATCGTCCCTGTCGGCTTCGGAATAAGTGATTTTCTGGGCAAGGGAGTGTAAACAGCCAATCAACAAACAGGGCAAGAGTATGGAAAGAGTTTTTTTCATTTCCCGGATAGCATTTATCTTTCAAATGTACGGGTTGTAAGCATTATGGTTGCCTAAATTAACAGTAAAAGCACAATAGGCAGCTTATTGGGGATTATTGGCTTGGCGGATTGATTTTACCTCTACATTTGTTATAGAATTCAGGCAATCATCGTAATAACCATCTTTGTGTGAGCAAGAATATTAATAAGGTTTCCTCTGCCGGTTTGATTATCGCTTTGGGAATCATTTATGGAGATATCGGTACTTCTCCCCTTTACGTTTTAAATGAAATCATTACCGGGCGTGCCATTACCGAGCAGCTTATATTGGGCTCGCTTTCCTGCATTATCTGGACTTTAACACTTCAGACAACCGTTAAATATGTGATCCTTACCCTTAAAGCGGACAACAAGGGTGAAGGAGGTATTTTCAGCTTATTTGCGCTGGTGCGCAGAAGAAGGAAATGGCTGGTAATACCCGCAATGCTGGGTGGGGCGGCACTCCTGGCAGATGGTATTATTACACCGCCCATTACAGTTACATCCGCTATCGAGGGTTTGAAGCAGATACAGGCATTCCATGATTTAACCGTTAACAATGTAGTCACCATTGTAATTGCCATCATCACCCTCCTCTTCTTCATGCAGCAGTTCGGGTCGGCATCTATTGGTAAAATGTTTGGCCCAATCATGGCTGTCTGGTTTGGCATGCTGGCCATTTTGGGTGCTTCACATATAATCGATGATATCGGCATTTTCAAAGCACTTAGCCCGCATTATGCCATTGAGCTCCTAACTACTTATCCAAAAGGCTTTTGGTTATTGGGGGCTGTTTTTTTATGTACTACCGGTGCCGAAGCATTGTACAGTGATCTGGGCCACTGCGGGAAGGGGAATATCAGGATTTCCTGGATGTTTGTAAAAACCTGTCTGATCATCAATTACCTGGGTCAGGGGGCATGGCTTTTGGCTAATTATCAAAACCAGACCATCCCTGCCGAAGTGATGGCCAATGGGTTCAACCCTTTTATCGGCATCATGCCCTACTGGTTTAAACTGATTGGGATCATCATTTCCACTACTGCTGCCGTAATTGCCAGCCAGGCTTTGATTTCAGGGTCTTTCACTTTAATCAGTGAAGCCATGAGGCTCAATTTATGGCCCAAGATGAAAATCAATTATCCTTCAGAAGAAAAAGGTCAGCTGTATATACCCGGTATTAATTTACTGCTGTTTCTGGGTTGTGTAGGGGTTGTTTTATTCTTTAAAGAATCTAAAAACATGGGTGCTGCATACGGATTGGCCATCACCCTCTGTATGATCAGCACTTCCATCCTTTTTGCCAACTTCCTGGTAAGCAGGCGCACCCCTTCTTTCTGGATCTATCTGTACTTGCTGGTATACCTGCTGATTGAAGCTTCCTTCCTGGTAGCCAATCTCGAAAAATTCATGCACGGAGGATATGTGACTTTGATTGTAGGTGGTGCTTTGTTCGCCGTCATGTATGTCTGGTTCAAAAGCAGAAAAATCAAAAACCGCTATGTGGAATTTGTGCGGATGGAACATTATATTCCCATGATCCAGGAATTGAGCAATGATAAGGTCATTCCCAAATACGCTACCCACCTGGTTTACATGACCAGTGCCAATAATCCCAAAGAAATTGAGCACAAGATTATTTATTCAATCCTGAACAAAAAACCCAAGCGGGCAGATATTTACTGGTTTGTACATGTAGACGTGCTGGATGAACCTTATACCTGCGAATACTCGGTTGAACATATTATCCCCAATGATATCATCAGGGTAGAATTCAGGGTGGGTTTCCGTGTAGAGCAGCGCATCAATATCATGTTCCGGAAAGTGGTGGAAGAACTGGTTAACAACAAGGAGGTAAACATCACCAGCAGGTATGAAAGCCTGGAAAGAAATAATGTGGTGGGAGATTTTCAGTTCATTGTATTAGAAAAATACCTGAGTCAGGATAATGAACTACCCATCCTCGAAAGAATTGTGATGAAATTATATTTCTGGCTAAAAGAAATCAGTTTGGGAGAGGAAAGGGGCTTTGGCCTTGACCCCAGCAATGTAACGGTAGAAAAATTCCCATTGATTGTTGCACCCGTAAGTGATATTAACCTGCGCCGCATTTATCATGACGGCGGTGAATTTGAATGAACCGTATTGACCCATTGGCATTGGCTGAACTAATCCGGAAAGAAGAACATTTTCTGCTGGATGTTCGTGAACCCTCTGAGCATAAGCATTTCAACATTGGTGGAAGCTTGGTTCCATTGGGCAATTTGATGAAAGAAGCAGGCACTATTCCAAGAAATCTACCCGTAATCGTCTATTGTAAAAAAGGGATTCGCAGCCAGATTGCCATTCAGCGGCTTGAATCAAAATTCGGCTTTACCAACCTTATTAACCTTCATGGTGGTATGGAAGCATGGAAAAAAATCTTTCCGCAAACGGAGTAGTTTTACCCAGACATCCATAGGCTACCGTGTTGAAATTTATATTATTGGATAAATAGTACAAATAACAGAACTTAGGAACCAAACTCATTTCCCTGTCTGCTGTTATCCTCTATATCGTTGTTATCTATCTGGCTATTGCGCTATTGGTGTACCTTGTTCAGGACAGGTTCATTTTCAAGCCTGAAAAGCTTCCCCAGGATTTTATTTACAAATACGATGCCCCCTTCGAAGAATTGTTTTTTGATGTTGCCCCGGGCATACGCATCAATGGATTACATTTTTATTGCCCCCAGCCTAAGGGATTGGTATTGTACCTCCATGGCAATTCACGGAGCATCAAGGGCTGGGCCAAATATGCTGCAGATTTTTATCGGTATGAATATGATGTAGTACTGGTTGACTACAGGGGATTTGGCAAGAGTACGGGAAAACGCAATGAAAAAGACATGCTTGCTGATATACAGTTTGTATATGATACGCTGAAAAAACAACAGGCTGAACATGATATCCTCGTTTACGGCAGAAGCCTGGGCAGCGGATTTGCCACCAAGATAGCAGCCGACAATAAGCCCCGTTACCTGATACTGGATGCCCCTTATTTTAATTTTCTGAAAGTAGTGGAGCGCTTCACCCCCTTTCTGCCACACCGCTATTTATTACGCTATCATTTGAG
>JBDKLG010000284.1:0-4537 GCA_039795695.1 Bacteroidota bacterium | reverse complement strand
TCTCGCATTTTCCCCATAAACAGCACTGGAAGAACTGAAATACCCCCTCCAGATACCCGTAATCTTTTGGGCCGGCAGGTTAAGTGAAGACAGTAAAAGAGTGAAAATGGTAAAAATCAATCTCATGAGGCAAATCTACGTTGGCAATAAGCGCTGGCAATATAAAGAACAGTTAAGGTTTTTCCGCATAAAACCCCTTGTACAGCTAAAATACTCGCCGTTTATTCTTTACTTTTGCATTCCGAAAATAAAATTGGATTTATACGCACATGATTAATATTAGTTTTCCGGACGGAGCCATACGCCAGTATGAAAAGGGAACCACCGCACTGGCTGTTGCAAAATCGATCAGCGAAGGTTTGGCAAAAAAAGTGTTGGCTGCAAGTGTAAACGGGCAGGTATGGGATGCAACAAGACCTATTGAGCAGGACGCTAATCTTCAGTTACTTACCTGGAATGACCCCGAAGGGCAAAATACATTCTGGCACTCATCTGCACACCTAATGGCCGAAGCCGTAGAGACGCAGTTTCCGGGTGTAAAATTCTGGGTAGGCCCGGCATTGGACAAGGGATTTTATTATGATATGGACCTGGGCGACCGCAAAATGACGGAAGAGGATCTTTTGTTGCTGGAAAAGAAAATGAACGAACTGGCCAAACAAAACAACGGCTATATCCGGAAAGAAATATCCAAGGCAGCAGCTATTCAGTATTTCACAGAAAAAGGAGATGAATATAAGCTGGACCTGTTACAGAACCTGACCGACGGGGAAATCACTTTTTATACACAGGGCGGATTTACCGATCTCTGCCGCGGACCGCATATTCCCAATACAGGTTTTATCAAAGCGATTAAATTAACCAGTATTGCGGGTGCTTATTGGAAAGGGAATGAAAAGAACAAAATGCTGACCCGTGTTTACGGAGTAAGTTTTCCCAACCAGAAAGAACTGGATGATTATTTATTGATGCTGGAAGAAGCCAAAAAAAGAGATCACCGTAAACTGGGAAAAGAGCTGGGTATTTATACGATGGACGATGATATCGGCCCCGGCCTGATTCTCTGGATGCCCAATGGTACCGTGATTATTGAAGAACTGGAAAGACTGGCAAAAGAAACAGAAGAAGCGGCTGGTTATAAAAGAGTGGTGACTCCCCATATTGCCAAAGAGAATTTATATATTACCAGCGGACACCTGCCATATTATGAGGACAGCATGTTTCCTCCCATGGAACTTGATGGAACCAAGTATTACCTGAAAGCCATGAATTGTCCGCACCACCACAAAATATTTGGTGCAGAACAGAAAAGTTATAAGGACCTTCCTTACAGGCTGGCCGAATATGGTACCTGCTATCGTTATGAGCAGAGCGGAGAGTTATTCGGACTGATGCGTGTTAGGTGCTTGCACATGAATGATGCCCATATTTATTGTACCAAGGAACAGTTTGCCCAGGAATTCAAAGCGGTGAATGAAATGTACCTGAAATACTTTGAGATATTCGGTATCGAAAAATTTGTGATGCGCTTAAGTCTGCATGAGCCATCCAAGCTTGGACAGAAATATATTGATGAGCCGGAGCTTTGGCTGGAAACAGAAGAGATGGTTAGGCAGGTACTAAAAGAAACAGGAACCCCTTATGTGGAAGTGCCTGATGAGGGGGCTTTTTATGGCCCAAAGATTGATGTGCAAATTTTCAGCACCATTGGGCGTGAATTTACATTGGCAACCAACCAGGTAGATTTTGCACAGGGAAGAAGGTTTAAGCTGGAGTTTACCAACAAAGACAATGCCCCTGAAACCCCATTGATCATACACCGAGCCCCTCTGGGAACACATGAACGTTTTATCGGGTTTTTGCTGGAGCATTATGCAGGAAAATTTCCTGTATGGCTGGCTCCTTTGCAGGTAAAGATTCTGCCTATTTCAGATAAATTCATCGACTATGCCCAATCGCTCCAAAAACAGCTGAAGCGGGCAGGTGTGAGGGTGGAAATTGATGATCGCCAGGAAAAAATCGGCAAGAAAATCAGGGATACCGAATTGCTGAAAGTGCCCTATATGCTGGTAGTGGGTGAGAAGGAAATGAATGAAAGCACCGTATCTGTTCGCAGGCAGGGCAAGGGAGACGCGGGCTCGGAAACCATTGCAGCTTTTATTGAAAAAATACTGGAAGAAATAGAAAACAGAAAATCAGGCGAATAGTAGTCGCCAATATGTAATATCTTTAACAATAAATCAATTATTCACTAAACAAGTTTTAATGGCATTACCACCAAGAGGGGGCGGAGGAGGAAGATTCAACCCCAGGTTTAACAGGCAACCGGAACCTGAACATCGTATCAACGAAAGAATCCGGGTACCACAGGTAAGACTGGTAGGCGACAATGTTACTGTTGGCGTATATTCTACCATGGAAGCCCTGAAAATAGCACAGGAACAAGAATTGGATCTGGTAGAAATATCTCCCACTGCAGATCCTCCCGTGTGCAAAGTGATCGACTATAAGAAATTCCTTTATGAGAAGAAGAAAAAGGAAAAGGAAATGAAAGCGAATTCCAAGCAAAGTGAAATAAAAGAAATTCGCTTTACGCCAGGAACGGATGATCATGATTTCGATTTCAAAGCAAAACACGCTGAAAAATTCCTGAAAGACGGTAATAAAGTAAAAGCCTATGTTCAGTTCAAAGGGCGGGCCATTATGTTCCAGGACAGGGGTCAGTTACTCTTATTGAAATTTGCCGAAAGGCTGGCAGAAGCAGGTGTACTGGAAAGTATGCCCAAGCTGGAAGGAAAACGCATGTTTGCGATATTTACCCCGAAAACTGCCGGTAAGAAAAAAGCAACAACCTAATCTCGATAGCAATCAGTAGTAAGTATTAAAATAAACAATGTATAACTGTTTGATTTTTAATACTTATTACTGATTTTTATTTTTTCGCTGCTTCTCTTTGTACTTTACCATTATCTTCTTAGTTTTGCAGCCCATTTCCCGTAAGGCTCAACAAGTGTCCCGACTGTTCAGGACCGCCAGCAGGGTGTAGTCTTTAAAAAAGATTATTTATATGCCAAAGGTAAAAACCAACTCGAGCGCAAAAAAGCGCTTTAAGGTGACCGGAACCGGAGAGATCACTTTCCAGAAAGCTTTCAAACGTCACATCCTGACCAAGAAATCAAAAAAACGTAAAAGAGCCATGAACAAAAAAGGTCTGGTGGGTGCACCAAACAAAGATTTCGTTCTGCGTTTATTACGCTTAAAAGGATAATGCTTATCCAGTCATCAAACAAATTACCCAATCAACCGCGTTGAACTAGTTTAGCCGGTTTCAAAAAAAGAGAGTATGCCACGTTCAAAAAATGCAGTAGCATCAAGAGCCAGGAGAAAAAGAGTCCTGAAACAAGCAAAAGGATATTATGGTAAACGTAAAAACGTTTATACCGTAGCCAAAAATATTGTTGAAAAAGGTTTAACCTATAGCTATGTGGGCCGCAAGCTAAAAAAGCGCGAGTACCGCCAGTTATGGATTGCCCGTATCAATGCAGCGGTAAGGGCTGAAGGGCTCACTTACAGCCAGTTCATCAACAAATTAAGCACCAAGGGTATCGAATTAAACCGCAAGGTTCTGGCCGATTTGGCTATGAATGAGCCTGCAAGCTTCAAAGCCCTGGTTGACTCAGTTAAATAGGCTTTTACCAGCAAAAAATCTTAAACCGGAAGTAAACACTTACTTCCGGTTTTTTTTATTCATGGAAATGAACAAAGGGTTATTTTTGTAAGCGAGCACACCCATTCAGTTAACCCATAATTTTAAATCAGTCAATGAACAATTCCTATACTTCGCTGGTTAATCAGACTTTTCATTTTCCCCAAGAAGGCTTTGACCAGAATGATGAGGGTTATCTCGAATTTAACGGACTGGATTTAAAAGGATTGATAGATAAATATGGTACGCCCCTTAAGCTGACTTATCTGCCCAAAATTGGTATGCAGATCAACAAGGCAAAAAAAATGTTTGAAGCCGCTTTCAAAAAACACAAATACGAGGGGGAGTATTTTTATTGTTATTGTACCAAGAGTTCACATTTTTCTTTTATTGTAGAAGAGGCCCTGAAACACAATATCCACCTGGAAACATCTTATGCGTATGATATTGAGATTGTAAACAGGTTGTACCAGCGCAGAAAAATCAATAAAGAAACTTATATCATCTGCAATGGATACAAACAAAAAAATTATACCTCCCGAATTGCCAAACTTATCAATTCAGGTTTCAAAAATGTGATTCCGATACTGGATAACAAGGAAGAACTGATGGCCTATAAAAGAAGTGCCAAACAGCCATTTCGTTTAGGCATCAGGGTAGCTGCGGAAGAGGAGCCCAATTTCCCCTTCTATACCAGCAGGTTGGGTATCCGCGCAAAAGATATTCTTGAATTTTATGTGGATGAGATCGAGGGTTATGAAGACAAGTTCCAATTAAAAATGCTGCATATTTTTCTGAACAAGGGAATCAAGGATGATATCTATTACTGGT
>JBDKLG010000283.1:0-4166 GCA_039795695.1 Bacteroidota bacterium | reverse complement strand
AATGATTGAAAGCTGTGTGACCAAAATGGACAGGTTCATTCATAAAACAATTGAATACTACAAAGGTATCAGGCTTGATAATTCTCATGAGCCGATTGATATCAGTAAAATGATTGAGGATAGTATCGGGCTTTGCAATATGCAGAACCCCCAGCTGGTATTTGAAGTAAATGTGGACCAGCAGGTAGATTTTATCAGTGATGCTTTCAGGCTATCCATTATTCTGAATAACCTAATCTCCAATGCGGTTAAATACCAGCGCCAGGATGAATCGCACCCTATGGTAAAACTTACCGCCATTGTAAATGAACAGGAGGCAAAAATATACATAGAAGACAATGGGGTAGGCATTATTGAAGACCACCTGAATAAAATATTTGAAATATTTTTCCGAAGCACCGATTTCAAGAATGGCTTAGGTATCGGATTGTATATTGTAAAGGAAGCTCTTACCAGGATTGGCGGACAGATTTTTGTAAAATCAGAATATGGCAAAGGATCTGCCTTTACATTAATAGTGCCCAATAAAAGAATGGAAAACAAATAGTACTATTCGTACTGGTACTGAATGCGGCCAATTAGTTTTTTCTCTTTGTCGAAGCCATTTTCAGAAAGCTTCAGCCCCTTGTCTGAATAGGTATATTTCCAGATAAGGTAGTTGGAAAGGCTCAAGGAAAACTGTGTCATCTGAATAATCCTGCCATTGCTGTCGTATTCATATTGAAAATCGGGTAGCAGTTTTTTTAAGCGGGTATTGTATCGTACAATATCTGTAAGCTGATTTTTCTGGTCATAATAATAGTAATAGGTTTCGGTAACACGGTTCTTTTTCTTCCATTTTTCTTCAATGATATTGCCCGCTTCATCTTTGGTGAATTCAATGTACAGTGTATCTGTTTTGTTTTTGATTTTCAGCATGAAAGCTATTTTTCCGGCTGCATCATAGTTCCACTCATGCACATCCGATAGCCCCTCTTTCATGGAGGTGTCGGTTGTAGTAAGGGTAACCCTTTGCACCAGACCGGTTTCATGATATTTGATTTCGTTTTTGGATTCAATACCATTGTTGGTAGACTGGGTGGATTTGAGTTTGCCGGCTTCATAATTGCGTGTGGTAACCGATGATTTTCCGGAGGAAAGTGCAGTGGATTGGATAATTTTTTTCCCGTCAAGACTGATTTCCTCTTCCAGGGCAAAACCATCTGTAATACTATTGTCGGGCTCAAAGCTGGTGGCTTTGATTCTCTTGATTTTATTGGAACGCAAAAGCCTGTACTGGTCGTTGCCTCTTTGTATGGCAATAATATCATTGAAATAATACTGGCCAAACAAAGCAGAACTGAACAGCATGGAAGAAATTACCCAGAAAACCCTCATATTTCCCTTATTTATTTGTCAAATGTACAGGTACAGTTTTCAACAATCCAAAAAGAGTGACTGCTTTGTTCTTGTCAGGATGATTTAGTTCAGTATTTTTAATCAAACGTTAACAAGTGTCACATTTACCGGAAAGAAAAGAAAAAAACTGTTTGAATTGCGGGGCGGAGGTTCAGGGACGATTCTGCCATATATGCGGGCAGGAGAATATCCCGCCAAAAGAGAGTTTCTGGCACCTGGTAACTCATTTCGCTTATGATATTACCCACTTCGATGGAAAATTCTTTAGTACCCTTAAATACCTTCTTTTTAAGCCCGGGTATCTGTCGCATGAGTATTTAAAAGGGAAGAGGGCTTCTTATCTGCATCCCATCAGGATGTATGTATTTACATCGGCCATATTTTTCCTGATTTTTTTTAATTTAAACAAACAGGAAGAAGTAGTTAAAATAGATGATAAAAGCCCTTCAGCTGCTGAAACACTCAAAAAGCTGGAAAAGGGCAGGGCAGGACTAATGAAGCAATTGGAGAAGGACTCGCTACCTGAGTTTGCGAAAACACCGCTCAAAATGGGTATTGCGGCTTATGACAGCGATATTGCCCTGTTGAAGAAAGACTCTACGGCGAAATACCAGTTGAAAACCCAGAATAATTTTAATGTATTTAATTTTTCGACTAAGGATACGGCTTATGCCAGTATAAAAACCTATGATTCCATTCAGAATACCCTTCCACAAAAGGGAAAAGATAATTTTATTCAAAGAAAGTTTGCACACCAGAACCTGCATTTAAAAGAGAAGTACAAAAACAATAGCAAAGCCATCTGGGAAGCTATTTTTGAAAAATTCAAACACTTGTTTCCACAGATGCTTTTCGTGTCGCTCCCATTATTCGCCTTGTTGCTGAAGCTATTGTACATAAGGAGGAAAAACTTTTATTATGTAAACCACCTCGTATATTCCATCCACCTTTATTGCGCAACTTTTATCATTATCCTAATCGATCTTTTGACCAATTCACTGTTGAAAAGCCTGACAAATAAAGAATCCGGATGGATTGCCGCCATAATCCTATTTTTCGGCATATACTATTGGTATAAATCCCTGCGTAATTTTTACGAACAGTCAAGGCTTAAGACCCTCCTAAAATACCTGCTGGTATTTTTCATGTCCATTTTCATTTTCGTCTTTATTTTCATCATATTCTTCCTTTTTTCGGCAATGTCTATTTAAACAATGATCCTATGCAAACAACTGCTGATGCTTTTTTAAGACTGGTAAAGATTATGGACGAACTGCGTGAACAATGTCCCTGGGATAAAAAACAGACCATTGATACGCTGAGGCCCCTTACCATCGAAGAAACCTATGAGCTGGCTGATGCCATTACAGAGGGCAATTGGCAAGGCATCAGGGAAGAACTGGGCGATATTTTACTGCACCTGCTCTTTTATGCCCGTATTGGCCGGGAAGAGAACAGGTTTACCCTGGATGAAGTAATCAATGGCATTTGTGAAAAACTCATTTTCCGGCATCCGCATATCTATGGCGATGTGCAGGTTGCCAATGAAGAAGAGGTGAAAAGAAACTGGGAAAAACTGAAGATGAAGGAGGGCAAAACCTCTGTGTTAAGTGGCGTTCCACCCTCCCTGCCCTCCATGGTAAAAGCTACCCGTATACAGGAAAAGGCCAAACAGGTGGGATTTGAGTGGGAGAATAAGGAAGATGTATGGAAGAAAGTAGAAGAAGAGATTGGTGAGTTGAAAGAAGCCATTCAACATGCCAAACAGGACGAAATTGACGAAGAATTTGGCGATGTTTTGTTCAGTTTGATCAATTATGCACGGTTTTTGCAGGTTGATGCAGAAGGAGTGCTGGAAAAGACCAACAAAAAATTTATCCATCGTTTTCAGCAGATGGAAGCAATAGCCCTGCGATCGGGGAAACACTTGCAGGACATGAGTTTGGAAGAAATGGATGGACTCTGGAATGAAGTAAAAAAACAAAAAGCATCCCCTTGATACATACATTAAAAAAAGCCGCTTACAAACACGGATACCTGATTATTACAGCTGCCTGGTTGTATACGATCTCTTTTATATTTATCAATTACTGGAGCTATACCTCTTCCCCCAAAAAAGTTAAAAGCAGGATTGAGCAGCAGCTGGTGCAGCAGGAAATATCTTTTAACAAGCTTCTGGCAGATTCGGTAAAATTGAATAGCCTGATGCAGGAAATGCCCGATGTGTCAGGGCCAATTCCGGAAGATATCGGACTCTTTGTTTATTATTACGACCAGACCAAACAATTCCCTGTTTTACATTACTGGAATACCAACCGTATTTATGTTAAAGCAGAAGATTTGAGCCGAAAGGAAGGTGGTTTTTTTGTTGAAAACCAGAATGGTCATTTTGAATGCATCGTTCGGAAAATAAGCCGGTCAAACCGTGAATGGCTGGTCATAGGCATGCTTCCCATACGCTGGTCTTATTTTATGGAGAACAAATACCTCCATACGGAGTTTTCCGTCAATCCGGATATTCATGAGCAATATGAAATTAGTACAGACGCTGATGCATTGGCTGTTAACAGCAGCAGGGGAGAAGAACTGTTTAAAATAAAATTAAGGCCGGGCAAATCGTTTATTGCATATGATTTTGTTACCCTGCTGCTCAGAATCCTTTCCGTAATTTTCCTGCTTATTTTCCTGCATTCAGTCTCCCTGGAACTGAAAAACCGTTACCGCTTCAAAACGGGGTTTGTTTTTTTGATTACCCTGGTAATCCTTAT
>JBDKLG010000282.1:0-2825 GCA_039795695.1 Bacteroidota bacterium | reverse complement strand
TTACCCAAAAAAGTGGTGAAGTAAATACAGCCTTATACATCTCAGCAGTTGAAACACCACTAGCTACACGTTCTGTAACTGGGAAGTCAAGTTTGCTAAATAAGTAACCATAAATGATGGTTGGGATTGCCATTAAACCAACTTGAATCTGCCAACCGATTCCAATTTTATCCAACAAGAATACAATCAATGTTCCAATTACAATTCCACCTGGAAACCATAAGTGAAAGTGATTCAGCTTGGTTGTTTTGTTATCTGAATAGATAGTTGCCACCAAAGGATTACAAGCCGCTTCTACAGTACCATTTGCAATACCTATGCAAAGTGTAGAAATAAACAGACTCCAGAATCCACTGGCAAAAATGGTCAATACAATTCCTAACAAGTGAAAAGCAAATGCTACTAATAATAATTTTTTCATACCAATAGCATCAACCACCATTCCACCGAATACAATAGCTAATGGGAAACCCCAAAAAGCTGTGGCGGCAATGGTTCCAAGTTGGGAAGTATTTAACTGGAATTCAACACCTAGTCGGCTTAAGATGCCGGCACGAATTCCAAAAGATAAAGAGGTTACCAATAAGGCCAGACAACTGGCAACAAATAATTGGCTACGTTGAGGGGTAGTTTGCATGTCGTTAGAGTTAAAATAAATTTTAAGGAGTTAAATGTAATTTTTTATTTTTAAAAACTCGATTGAAAAATCAAAGCCATGAAAAAATAATTCTTAAAGCTTATTTAGAGGGGCTTTGTGTCAAAAAGACACGATGTAATCAAATTAAAATATCCTTACATTTAATAAAAAAAGAACATCCAAATGAACCGAAAACTCAGAATGGGTATGGTAGGAGGCGGTAAAGACGCTTTCATTGGTGCCATACATCGCTTCGCCGCCAATATGGACGGCTTGATTGAAGTTGCCGCAGGCGCATTAAGTATTAACCCTGAGATAGCTGTTGATTCGGGTAAGATGTTGTTTCTTCCAGCGGAGAGAACCTATCTTACTTATGAAGAGATGATCACCAAAGAAGCAGCATTGCCTGCCGATAAAAGAATTGATTTTGTAACCATCGTTACCCCCAACTTCGCTCACTTCGCTCCTGCGATGATGGCTTTAGACCATGGATTTCATGTGGTAATAGAAAAGCCCATCACTTTTACATTAGATGAAGCTCTGCAATTAAAAAAGAAAGTAGAAGAAACCGGATTGGTTCTTTGCTTAACACATACTTATTCTGGTTACCCAATGGTGAAGCAAGCCAAGGCAATGGTAGCAGATGGAGTTCTTGGTAAGATCCGTAAAGTTTGGGTAGAATATCCTCAAGGTTGGTTGAGCAAACTTTCTGAAAGAGAAGGTAATGCACAAGCCGCTTGGAGAACAGATCCCAAGAAAAGCGGTAAAGCTGGTTGTATGGGCGATATTGGTACGCATGCGGCTCACTTATCTGAATATATTACTGGTGCGAAAATCACGCATTTATGTGCCGACTTAAATGCATTGGTTCCAGGACGTATGCTGGATGACGATGGTGGAGTTCTTTTGAAATTCGATAACGGTGCTGCCGGTGTTTTAATGGCATCGCAGGTAGCAGCCGGCGAAGAGAATGCTTTGAAGATTCGTATATATGGAGAGAAAGGTGGCTTAGAGTGGGCACAACATGAACCAAACACTTTATTGGTAAAATGGTTAGATGCACCTACTCAGATTTTAAGAGCAGGAGCTAATTACGGAGATCGTTTGTCTTCTTATGCTACCAGCAATTGCAGAACTCCAGGCGGACACCCAGAAGGATATCTAGAAGCTTTTGCCAATATCTATCACAATTTTGCAAAGACCGTTTCTGCAAGAATTGATGGCTCCACTCCTACTAAAGAGGAATTAGATTTCCCAGGTGTGGAAGATGGTATCAGAGGCATGGCATTTATTGATAATGTAGTGGCTTCTGCACAATCAGATATTAAATGGACAGAATATAAAATCTAATTAAAGTACAATTCATCTATCATGACTAATATAAAAGGTCCCGCCATATTTCTCGCCCAATTCATGGGTGATACTGCCCCCTTTAACAGACTCGACACAATTTGTGCCTGGGCAAAAAGTTTAGGATTTGTAGGCGTTCAAATTCCAAGCTGGGATCCACGTTGTATCGATTTAAAGAAAGCTGCAGAAAGTAAAACTTACGCAGACGAAATAAAAGGAATAGTGCAAGCTGCCGGTATGGAGATTACAGAACTTTCTACACATTTACAAGGTCAGTTAGTTGCTGTAAATCCAGCATATGATGCTTTGTTTGATGGCTTTGCTCCTGAAGAATATCGCAATAATCCTAAAGCCAGAACTGAATGGGCAGTACAACAATTAATGTATGCCGCAAAAGCTTCCCGCAATTTAGGTTTGGATGCTCATGCTACATTTAGTGGTGCCTTACTTTGGCATACTGTTTATCCATGGCCACAACGTCCGGCTGGATTAGTTGAAACAGGCTTTACAGAATTGGGTAAAAGATGGTTGCCCATATTGAATGAGTTCGACGCAAACGGAGTAGACTTATGTTATGAAATTCACCCTGGTGAAGACTTACACGATGGTGTGAGTTATGAAATGTTCTTAGCAAAAGTAAATAACCATAAACGCGCCAACCTTTTATACGACCCATCGCATTTTGTGTTACAATGCTTAGACTATTTGGCTTATATCGATTTTTATCATGAGCGTATTAAAATGTTCCATGTAAAAGATGCAGAGTTTAACCCAACAGGTAAACAAGGTGTGTATGGTGGTTACCAGGGATGGATCGACAGAGCCGGCCGTTTCCGTT
>JBDKLG010000281.1:0-20420 GCA_039795695.1 Bacteroidota bacterium | reverse complement strand
AATAAATCCAGAATAATATACGGGGTTGTGATTTGCCGCCAATTACCTGCTTGGCAATGGGTGCAATTCCAATAATCCTGGTAAACAGGCGACTGGCTTCTTTATCAAAAATCAATTGCTCTTTGATTCTGAATGTGTAAACAGAGTCGCTGCTGAATTTAGGCCTTTTGGTAATTACCCTTTCGATAGCACCTGAAACGGGATCTGGCACATCTACCGTATCATAGGTTCCCGCTGTTTGGTTAAATACCTGGTCATTGGTTAATGGTGTGGTAAAGCGGTCATTATCGGCAGAAAAAGCAGTTACGCTGTCATTCTTGATGGCATTCAAAAGAATGGAAAAAAACCGCTGGTCTCCATTGTCGTCCTTACCGGGATACATGAATGACTGGTTCATTTTTTCTCTGGCATCGATCTCCCTCCATAAAAACTCGCTCCAGGTATTGTCGTCATCACGCAAGTGCTCATATTCCAGTGGCTTACGGTCTTTGACCTGGTTACGGTCTACAGCAGAATTGTTGCGCAAAGCGATCTCAGGTTTGGCATCAAAACCACCCGGGTTTGTTGTATCGTATCGCACACTAACACTTCCGCTCGGATTGGAAACTGTTGTTGGAGTAATAGCGGGTTGGTTTGCCCCCCCCTTGCCATTGTTATTGGCTGCATTTTTTCCCGTGGTATCAGCTGCAGGTTTATTCGCATTTGCGGCAGGCTTTCTGTAACCTGTCTGTGCCTGCACCGTGCAAGTGCCTGTTACCAATGCACACAGAAAAAATCCTTTCAAAAAATACTTATTCATACACACAATTATTGAAGAGTAAATGAAATATTCTGTTCTAAAGTCCTGGAGCCTCCCGGACCTTTTACTTTGATTTCGTCGATTACAACAGTTGTACCGGGCTGGCATCTTCTAATCAAAGCCTTTGCTTCAGGGCTAAAATAAGCTCCCTGAACTTCTGACAATCCAATGTTTTCCGTAAACCCGGTTCCGGTGCAATATAGGGTGAATGATAGTACATCATACTTAATGCCTTCAAATACAAAATCCCTTAATTCTGCAGCTACTCCGGTTTGTACCCTGAATACATTGGCCGCAATCGGTCCACCTGCTTTACCGCCAACCGTTGCCAATGGGTTGGGAACTTTTTTAATTGGAATGGTTATTTTCTGGGTAGTTTTTCCGTCTGAAGCCGTTACCACTGCATTTCCCAACTGTTCACAATTAATAATGTACTGACCTGGCCCTGATTTATGTGTTGTAATGCCATTACCCTCAACAGCCACAGTTACTTTTTCATCCCCACCGCCACCGCCGCCGGTTACACTAAGTTGGTTATCCACGCCCTGATAAAAAACCCTGGTTTTATCTGTTGAAACAACCAGACCGGAAGGAACACCTACTGTGTATTTAACTTCTTTTTCAATGCTGGCCAATGTACCATCGGGTTTGTTATAAGCAATTCTTACTTTTTTGGCATAAGCTCCGGAAGCACCTGCAGTCATTTTGTATTCTGCTGCACCATCTGCATTTAAAGGAACAACCGTTCCATCGATGGTGATGGTTGGCTTTGCTGCTTTGCTAAATGCACCAATACCTGCGGTAATGGTAATTTGTTCACCCGGCATGGCATATTGGGTGCTTGGCTGGGCCAAAGCTTTGAACTCGTCATAAATTATTTCCACTTCCCCGATTTCTTTGTGGCAGTATTCTACCACCTGTGCTTCACTGTTCTTAATATCATTTTGAAACTTGCTCAGAATAGTGATGCTTGCCACGGTGGGTGTCATATGAAAATAGCCATAAGCCCAGGCCATGGTAGTATCCTTGTTATCGTTTTTATTTTTTGTTTTGGGAATACTCAAATCCAGTGGCAGGGTTGGACCGATATCTGTTTTGATGTTTGGATCAATATCCAGCAATTGCTGTTTGAATGCAGCAAGCTTGGCATATAAGTCCTTCCCTTTTGCCTTACCCTCAGGTGGTCTTGAAATGAAGAGCCTTGTAGAAGCTTCCAGATCATCTTCCTTATATACTTCCTGCCCTTCTTCTATTTTCAGATCGGATTCTTTTTTCAATTCCAGTTTCAATGCTTCGATATAGTTGTACGCTTCATCGGCCAGTGCTTTTGCTTTTAGCGCTTTAGGCATCCATATCTCTGCTTTCTCTTTTGTTTTAGGATCTTCTATTTTTTTCTGAAAGGATTTGAAAATATCGGCATTCTTTTGTTCGGCAATACCGCTGGCAGTCATTAAACTACGGTCAACTGTTTTAAAGGCATTCAAAATTTCGGCTGATACATTCAGTGCCAACAGTGCGGTAAGCACCAGGTACATGATGTTGATCATTTTTTGCCGCGGCTCTTTAGGTAGTGACATTCTTGCTAATTATTTTGAAACTATGCGTTTGTTAAAAATTATTCCTTCTGCAGTAGTACTTTACCTGCCCTGCATGGCAGTTAACATATTACCATACAGCTGGTTCAGTTTACCCAGGTTATTTGCCAATGCAGCAATCTGGTCTTTTGCCTTTTCAGCATCTTCTGCACTATTGGCCATAGCAGCAGAAGCTTTGGTTAACTGGCCATAAAACTGGTTAAGTGCTTTCAGGTGGTTATTGCCTTCCTGCATTTCCAGTTCATAAATAGTATTCAAGGACCCCAGATTTTTATTCAGTGCCTGCATTTGCTCATGAAACTGTTTGGTGCTTTCTGTTGCGCCATGGAAGCCTGCCAGTGCATGATTGGCATTATTGGCTGCATCTTTAATACCGGTAAGGGCAATGGTTGCTTCCTTGGTCTTATTCGAAAAATCCGTTGCGGCTACCGCCATATTACTTACATCGGCCAGTCCTTCTACCGTGGTATTCAGTTTTTGGAAACCTGCACTCAGTTTTGATAAAGTATCATTATTGATATTGGCTTCTTCGAGCATTTTATCCAGGCTTTGCAAAGCCGTATTTCCTTTATCTTTTCCCGGAAGATGTACTTCATGGTCGTCGATGGCGGGGTATATCAGGTATAATACGCCATAGCCCAAAAAGATTACGGCTTCCACTGTTAATCCAACTTTCAACATAAAGTCGGCAATTGGTGAGTGTAAAAGTTTTTGCAGGGCACCATAAATCACCACTGCTGCTGCAATAGAAACAAATACATCAAACCATTTGGAAATTTTGGGAGGAATTGCGGCTGCCATTTTTCTTTTTTTTAGTTTTTGTTATACAACACCGGCATTTCATTTCTGTACAGAAATCAATGCCGGTAAGTTTTTCAATAAATTGTTGTTGAAGGATTTCTTTTCAGAATCTGCCTGTTTATTTCTTCATTCTTGGTGCCAAATCTATTACCGTACGGAATCCTATATAGGATTTCGTTGTGTCCTGGTATTCATAGTTCCTGGTACTAACCTGCAGGTAAAAAGAAACATCTTTCCAGCTACCGCCACGAACTACTTTTCTTTTTTCTCTTGGTCTGTCAGAATCTTTGGCCTCATAACGGATATCCGGACTCATATCAGCCATAAAATTGTAAGCCCCTTCATAAAAATAAGAACCGGTCCATTCGCTTACATTACCTGCCATATTATACAAACCGTATTGGTTGGGCCAATAGGCGTTTACCGGAACGGTATAGAATCCGCCATCTTCTGCATAATTTCCTCTGCCGGGTTTAAAGTTCGCAAGCAGGCAGCCTTTTTTATTTCTGAGATAAGGGCTTCCCCAGGGGAACATGGAATTGGTTAAACCGCCACGTGCGGCATATTCCCATTCTGCTTCACTGGGTAGTCGATAGTCGCCATCAATGGCAAATTTCTTTTTTTCCAAAAATGAGTTTTGGATATGTGTTCTCCAGTGGCAAAATGCGACTGCCTGTTTCCAATTGATGCCCACAACCGGATAATTTCCGAAAGAGGGATGGGAGAAATATCTTTTTGTCATGGGTTCATTGTAGGAATAAGAGAAATCCCTCATCCAAACCAATGTATCCGGATATACTTTCTGATCACCTTTGCGAATAAAATTGTTTCTGGTAAGTCCCGCATTTTCTCTTTTGGCAGCTGCTGCCAGATCGAAGTATTCAATACGGTAAACAATTTTATCAGGATCGATTTCGGGCTTACCATAAATTCTGTTGTCGGGAGCGAGGTTCAGCTCATTCATCTTCTCGATGGTATTTCTATCCCATTTAATCGTAGCCACTTTTTTCCAATCAACTGCCATGGTATCATCGGTGCGGTTGATGCCCTGGCCAAAGAGGATTTTAAATGCAAGTGAATCACGTGTCCAGTTTACAAACTGGCGGTAATCGTTGTTGGTGATCTCAGTTGCATCCATCCAGAAACCCGGAATAGATACCTGGCGATTACGCGAAGTATAGTTATAACTGATGTCCTCGTCACTGGGGCCCATGTGAAATGTTCCCGGAGGTATGTACACCATATTACGGGGGGGGACCATGCTTTTGTTTGCCGTTGGAGCCACTCCATGTAACTGCCCGTCATCAGGCAATCCTTTTGACTTTCCGCCCTTTTTCAAAGAGCAGGAGCCCAGGCTTAAACACAAAGCGAATAGAATGATGTTATTTAAATACCCTTTCATCTTTTGAAACTAGTTTTATGACAGTGACAAATATAAGTTTTCCATCGGCTTAAGCGCCGATTTTGAGATTTTGTTGCCAATAAATTTACTTCGCTGGGTAAAATTGGATCAGATACTACAAAATTTAAAGTCAGGTTACTACAAATAAGGTTTCTTAGCTATTTAAGGGATAGAAACCACTGTCATGAAAGGCAATTTACTTCAAACAATGTTACACATTTGCTAAAAAATCTTCCAGCGTATAAAAAGGTGCTTTACAAGCATAGTTTTCACACAGATAGAAGCTTAATTGGCCCTTTTCATCTCCGGTTTTCCCCGCTAATAACGGAAAAAGCGAGGAATTAGTTTCTTCGGTCTGAAGAATTTTATTCGGGATAAACCGTGCTAATACAGGACACAGAAAATCTTTTGCCTGTTGCCCGGTAATGGCAATTTCAAGGGTTCCTTTGGTAATCAGCTGTGCAGCTGTAGCCCAAACAGCAAATGATCCGGGATATTTGGTGATGGCATTGCTGAGGGAAAGGATGAGTGAACTGCTTTTTTCCTGCCATTCGGGCTTATCGAAAACCTTTGCCAGGTAGCGCAGGTTATGCGCCATTACTGCATTTCCGCTGGGCACAGCCCCGTCATACACTTCTTTTTTTCTAATAATCACATCGGCCTGGCCTGCTTTTGTATAAAAGAAAAACCCCGTTGCATCTTCTGAAAAACTACCGGTAACATGGGCGCATAGTTTTTCAGCTTTCAGCAGGTATGCTCCCTGCCCGGTTATTTCCTGCAAATGAATATAAGCCTGTATGAGGTAGGCATAGTCGTCCAGAAAAGCCGGAATTCTGGCTTCCTGGTTTTTATAGGTATGCAGCCAGTTACCATCCGTACCTGAAAGTCTTTTTTCCAGAAAAGCCATGTTTTTGATGGCCATTTCTTTATAGTCCGGATTGGCCAATGCTGCATAAGCTTTGCTGTAAGCAGTATTCATGAGGGCATTCCATCCCAATAGAATCTTGTCGTCCAGCAGGGGGCGGACTCTTTGGCTGCGTTGCTGCAGCAATATTTTCTTATTTTTTTCTATTGTAGCTTTCAATTGGTCTAATGGCAGTCCTTGTGCCTGAGCAAAGGGTTCCAAGGGCTGCCTGATGCGGAGTATGTTTACTTCTTCCCAGTTGCCATTTACTGAAATATCGTAGAATGCGGTAAATAAAGCTGCTTCCGATTGCAGCAAAGCATCAATTTCGGCCTTTGACCAGGTATAAAATTTTCCTTCAACCCCCTCACTATCGGCATCCAGTGCACTGTAAAACCCATTTTCTTCGCTCAGCATTTCTCTTTCAATAAATGCCAGTGTTTCTTCGATAGCCTTCCTGTAAACAGGGTTTTGGGTAATTTGAAAAGCTTCTGCCATTACCATCACAAGCAGGGCATTGTCGTAGAGCATTTTTTCAAAATGAGGGGCCAGCCATTCTTTGTCGGTACTATACCTGGCAAAACCTCCCCCCAGCTGGTCATAGATCCCCCCTTCAATCATTTTATCCAGGCTAAGCAAAGCCTGTTTGAGTGCGGGTTCAAAGCCGGTAAAATGGTAATGCCTGAGCAGGAACTGGATGGAAAATGTTTGGGGGAATTTGGGTGCGTTTCCGAATCCGCCAAAAACCGTGTCGGCGTTTTCAAGTAATTGATTTGCAATCAATTGCATAGATGTTTCCGTAAAAAAGCCTTTTGCTGTTTCCCTTTCGGGTATTTGTATCCCAAAAGCGTTGGAGGATTCCAGGTGCCGGGTAAGGTTCTCAGCCTGGTTTAGAATGTCTTGTTTTTTTTCCTGGTAATTTTTTTGCACTCCCATTAATATTTCAATCCAGGAAGCACGGTTATAAGCCCTTACCGGGGGGAAATAAGTGCCTCCATAAAATGGTTTTTTATCGGGAGTAAGAAAAACATTCAGGGGCCAGCCTCCGCTACCTGTTATGGCCTGAACCGCATCCATATAAATGTGATCCAGGTCTGGCCTTTCTTCCCTGTCAATCTTTATATTGACGAAGTGTTCGTTCATGAATCGGGCTGTTTCCGGATCTTCAAAGCTTTCTCTTTCCATTACATGGCACCAGTGACAGGCTGCATAACCAATACTTACCAGAATGGGTTTGTTTTCTGTGATGGCTTTCTGCAAAGCTTCCTCGCCCCAGGGATACCAGTTAACGGGGTTGTGTGCATGCTGAATGAGATAAGGACTTGTTTCACTGATCAGTTTATTGGTATAAGCATGGTTCATGATAGCATACAGGCTTGAACCGCTATATTACGAAATAAAAACCCCTCAGGTGGAGGGGTTTGTTATAATTGGTTGGGAACTTTTATTTTTTTACTCCAACGGTACCCGTTAAAAACTGGTCCAAAGCCGCAACCATGCTGGGTTTCTGGGGGGATGGTACTTTGATTTCAAGCTTCAGCCCCGCATCTTCCACCGCTTTTGAAGTATTGCTGCCAAAAGCGCCGATTACAGTTCCGTTCTGCTTGAATCCCGGGAAATTATCATACAGGCTTTTCACACCACTGGGGGTAAAAAAACAAATCACATCAAAATCCTTGGAATGAAAAACTTCTTTGATATCGTTGCTGATGCTTCTGTACATGAAGCCGAGCTCGAACTCGCATTTGTTGGTCTTTAACCAGTTTACGATTTCATTATCCTGCTGGTTTTCGCTGCATACGTACAGGAATTTTTCATTTTCCTTGTGTTTATTGATTACATCAAACATGCTTTTATTGGTGCCGTCGGCGCCGTAAAACACTTTGCGTTTACGGTAAAGAATGAATTTTTGCAGGTAGAGTGCCACGGCTTCGGTGATGCAGAAATATTTGGTGTCCTGTCCGATGGTCACTTTCATTTCTTCGCACATCCTAAAAAAATGGTCGATGGCATTGCGGCTGGTGAACATCACCGCCGAATAATACATGATGTCGATTTTCTGCTTGCGAAACTCTTTGGCGGCAATTCCTTCGAGTTTGATAAAGGGATGGAAAAACAATTCCACATTGTATTTCCTTTCCAAATCAAAATAAGGGGATTTATCGCTCTCTGGCTTAGGTTGAGAAATCAGGATTCGCTTGGCCGCTTTGGCAGTGACTGGTTTTTTTGACCCGTTTTTTAACATGCTACTTTTCTAAGATTGTGCAAAATTAAAAACTTCCCTTAAATAAATTCATCAGAACCTTATAAATCAGAACCAAAGGAAGCAGTTCAACGGCACAAAGGTATAGTAAAAAATGTAACGCATTCACATTCAATTTATTCCGTATAGCTGCAAAGGAAATCCAGTAGCGGTAGGCAAAAAACAGGAGAATTAGTCCGAAGGAAATTGTTACGGCAATGGTAACAATTTCCGGGGTGGAAAAAGCGATAATCAATAATACCGGTATTATTAAAATACCTAATATTTTATTCACTAAAAAAACCACGAAAATATAGGAGGATGCGGCTTCTGCGGTATTAAAAACCCATCCGGTAAAGAGTAAAAAAAGGTATTTAAGCAGGTAAATGCCTGTTAAAATGCTTACCGACCCCAGTGCCAGCCACCAGAAAGGAGCTTCTGACCAATTGTGGTATTTTATCAGGAGCGTAAAATAAAGCCCCATGCTGATGACAAAAAGAAGGTTGATGAGCAATGAAGCAAGGTTATCCTGGAGTAATTGGTCGCGGGTTTGTTTTTGGCGGATAGAGGTTTGAAAAAAAAGCAAAAACAGGTTGCGGAAATATTTCGGAAAAATGGCCCGGATAAAAGCCAAAACGAATACTATGGCTACAAGCAGGTAGAACAATTCGTCTTTGGAGTTGTGCTGATGGTAATCAATCAGCATAAAGACCGGTGCTTTGTTCAAAGGCAGGTAGGCATGAGCCTGGTATTTCCGGTAACTGCTGGTGTCTTTGAAACCGGTTTTTGCAATAGCTGCTTTATGAATTGAGTCGGTTTTTAAACTGTCTTTTAGTGCGTTGGCAATGATCAAAGAGTCTTTGACGGGTATTTTTGCTGAATCAGCTACGGATTTCTCAAGCGGCATTAAAATTTGCCGGGCAGCGGTGGATTCGGGCTTATTGGCAGCAGCGTCGGATTGTGCAAAGCAGTGGAAAAACCCACCCGCAAATAACAATAGGAAAATGATCCTTTTCAATGCTGCCATGGGACAAAAATATTGATTTGATTTGAAGTTTGGGATGAATCAACCATTCTGTTGCGAATTAGCTTCTCTTAAGCACCTACTTTTGTGCTGCTACAAACCAATCATACATGGCAGGCATTTATGTACATATTCCTTTTTGCAGAAAAGCCTGTCATTATTGCAATTTTCATTTCTCTACCAATCACCGGCTCATGGCAGGCATGATGCAAGCCATAAGAGAAGAGGCAACGATAAGAAAGCATTATTTGACAGAAAAGGTAGAAACAATTTACCTGGGAGGGGGAACACCTTCTTTAATTACAGGGGATGAGATCCGAACAACGATTGATACGCTGAAAGAATTGTTTATTGTTGATCCGGGAGCAGAGATTACACTGGAAGCAAATCCGGATGATATTAGCGAGGGGCAGCTGGAAGCCTGGGATGAAGCGGGTATTAACCGGCTAAGTATTGGAATCCAGTCTTTTTTTGAAGCAGACCTGCAATGGATGAACAGGGCACATTCGGCTTCACAGGCCCTTGCATGTATTGAATTGGCACAGCAAAAAGGATTTTATAATCTTACGATTGACCTGATTTATGGCACACCCGGATTAACAGATGCCAACTGGTTATCGAATATAGAAACTGCACTGGCATTCAATATTCCACATGTATCCTGTTATGCATTAACGGTAGAACCAAGAACTGCTTTGGCCAAAAGAATTGCCCATCAGGGCGCCGCTGATATAGACCCTGAAATGCAGGCAAATCATTTTAATTTGCTTATCGGCAGGCTGAAGAAAGCCGGTTTTGAGCATTATGAGATTTCAAATTTTGCCCTTCCTGGTTTTAGAAGCAGGCATAACAGCAGTTACTGGCAGGGCAAACCATATCTCGGTCTAGGGCCATCGGCTCATTCCTATAATGGTAAGGGCAGGCAGTGGAATATTGCCAATAACAGTTTGTACCTGAAAAGTATGGAACAGGGAATTGTGCCGTTTGAAGAAGAAATATTGACGGAGACCCAAAAACTTAATGAGTACATCATGACGGCCCTGCGTACAATGGAAGGTATTTCGCTTAAACATATTGGTGAGAACTGGAGCAATCAGCTGCAGCAGGAAATAGTAACAGAAAGCAAACCCCATTTAGGTACAGGGAAATTGCTGTTGGTAAATGAACAACTGGTTTTAAGCGAGGCCGGCAGGTTTTTTGCAGATGGAATTGCTGCAGATTTATTCAGGTAAATGGTCAGAACTGTTTTTCTTGTGAGAAAACAGTTGTTTAAACAGGTTCAACACCATTATTGCTAAGATGGCTGCCAACATAACCTGCGGGCCTAATATCGTAAAGGAGAATGGCATACCTAAAGTTAGGTGATTTTTTACAGCAGGAATCTTTCAATTTTCTTAAATCCTTCCGCTGCGGGCAGCTGGTTCCACAGAATATCGAAGATGGCTGTAGCAATCGGCATTTCAGCTCCAATGGTTTCGTTCATCAGGTGGATGCATTTGCTGGCATTATACCCTTCAGCTACCATATTCAACTCGAGCTGTGCCGATTTTACCGAATACCCTTTGCCGATCATGTTTCCAAAAGTTCTGTTACGGCTGTAAAGGGAATAACAGGTAACCAGCAGGTCGCCCAGATAAACTGAAGCTGCATAGTTGGGTGCTTCATCCATAGAAACGGGGTTCATTTTTCTAAGAAAGCCCACCATTTCATTGGCACTGTTGGCAATATAAACGCTAAGAAAATTATCGCCATATTCCAACCCGTGAGCGATACCGGCACCCAATGCATAGATGTTTTTCAGCACGGCTGCATACTGAACACCCCATACATCTGCATTTACGATGGTATTTAAATATTCTGTGCTGAAGCAATTGGCAATTTCGGCGGTCTTTTCAGTATCAATACCTGAGAAAGTAAGGTAAGACAGTTTTTCAGCTGCTACTTCTTCTGCATGACAGGGGCCAAGCAGCGTAAAATAGTTGCTGAGTGGCAGGTTAAAATGCTTTGCCAGATAGTTGTTCAGCAACTCGTTTTCGGAGGGCAGGATTCCTTTCACAGCAGATACTATTTTTTTTCCGCTGAGTGCCTCTGCCGGTATTTGCCGGAAGGCATTTTCTACGAATGCAGATGGTACTGCAATGATAATCACCGTTGATTTCGCAACAACCGATACAATGTCTTTGTTTAACTGAAGTAAGGCCGGATTAAAATAAGCGCCACTGAGGTAATGCGGGTTATGTTTTCGCTTTTGAATATACTGTATGGTTTCCTCATTCCTGACCCACCAGTGAATGGAATGCTCGTTGTCTGTAAGAATTTTAGCCAGTGCTGTGGCCCAACTACCGCTACCAATGATTCCAAACTGCATGGCTTTTTTTTAATGAAACACAAAGATACGAATAGGTATCCTGTAAAAAAAGAGGGCAGAAAAATCTGCCCTCTTCTGAATAAGTCAATAACCTGTTTGCCTTATTTATCTTTTTTCTCTTCAAATAGTTTGTCTTTGGCCACTACGGTTACAAGATTGCCATCTTTCAGGGTCTTGCTAACCAATGAATAAGGGCCTGTAATAACTTCATCTCCTGCTTTTAAACCTTCCAGTATTTCGATATAGTTCAAATCCTGGATAGAAGTTTTTACTTTTATTTTTTTCACCTTATTGTCTTTCTGCAATACAAAAACCACTTCTTCAATATTGTCATCCGCAGTAGTAGATTTTACCGTATTCTGATCGGTTTTTTTCTCGTCTTTTTTATCGCCGGGTGCTTTATCTCCATTTTTATCTCTTGTTGTAACGGCGTTTAATGGCACAGATAAAACGTTTTCCTTTGTTTTTGTCTGTATATCGGCACTTGCACTCATCCCGGGGCGAAATGGAAACCCTTTACCCGAAACCAGCAGGTCTTTATAAGTTTCGGGTAAAAGGCGGATATGCACTTTGTAATTGGTTACTTCCGCACTGGAATTGGAAGAAGTTAATCCGCTTCCGGTATTAGGATTGGCTATTTTATAGACGAGTCCTTTAAATTTCCTGTTTGTATAGGCATCTACTTCCACGATGGCCGTATCGCCCAGTTTTACTTTAGGAATATCGTTCTCACCAACATCAACGCGTACCTCAATACTTCTCATATCGGCTACGCGCATCATTTCGGTACCCACATTAAAACTATTACCTGCCACACGTTCTCCTTTTTTAACATTCATCAAACTGATCATACCATCCATTGGTGAAGTAATCACCGTTCGGGAGAGGTCTTTATCTGCTTTTGCCAATCCTGCTTCTGCGCTTTGAATAGACGCTTCTCCGCTTTTTAATCCCTCCCTTGCGGCATTATAGCTTGCCTGCGCAGTTAAGTAGTTTTGTTCGGCCTGTTCAAATTCTGCTCTGGAAATGACTTTATCATTCAATAATTTTTTCTGTCGGTCATAAATGGTTTTTGCATTATCCAGTGTGGCTTTCAGGCCGGCCAGGTTAGCTGTAGAATTGGATAATTGTGCTTTGGTTTGGTTAACACTTGCCACTACCTGATCACGCTGGGTAAGGTAAATATCTGCATAGATTCTTGCAAGAATCTGCCCTTTTTTAACACTATCTCCCTCATTTACAGTTAGTTCAACTATCTCACCACTGATATCGGGGCTCACTTTTACTTCAATCTCAGGATATACTTTCCCACTCGCATTCACAGTTTCTATGACTGTTCGGAAAACAGCTTTTTCTGCCGTTACCTTGATGCCTTCTTCTTTCCCGATAATACCTGCTTTTTTAAGTCCGATCAAAACAACAATAATGACAACAAGTATAGCAATGATCCAGATTAATTTCTTATTCATATAATTTTCTCTTTGTAGTTAGGTAGTGGATAATTGGATGGTTTTAAAGTTTTAAACCCTTTCCTTTATAGAATTCCAGCAATTTCATCTTGAACACATAGTCATACTGGTTGGTCAATTGCAGCACTTTGGCTTTTAAAAGGTTGTTTTGGTTGGTAATCAGGTCAAGTGCGCTTAATAATCCAGCGTCGTAGCGCTTTAGGGCATAATCGTAGGCTTTCTGGTTGCTTTCCACTGTTTTCTTACCGGCATTGAATTTTTGTAAAGCAGTAATGGCGTTGGTATAAGCTGTATAAATATTCTGCTTCAGGGTAAGGTCGCTCTGTGTTTTTTGTAATTCGGCTGATTTCAGGTTTAACTGGGCAACTTTGATATTTGTTTTGGCCTGGTTATTATTGAAAATGGGGATGCTCAAACTCAATCCGATATTCTGACCGAAATTATTATCAATCTGTTTCCCCCAATCGTCCCATAATTGTCCAAACCCTCTGGTAGACTGTGTTGTTTTATAAATAGGGTACTGAACATAATAGTTCACGTTGCTCACATTAACAATGGGTTCTACGCCTGTAACGGGGGTATAGCCTAAAAAGCTCACACCTGTGGTGGTTTTAAAAGAATTGGAGAAGCTGGTTGAAAGGTTTCCTCCCAAACTGAGTGTCGGGTATTTTTGTGAGCGAGAAACCAGGATATTTTTCTGTGCCGATTTAATTCTGAATTCATTGGCTTTTTGCAGGGGTTGGTATTGCAAGCCGGTTTCATAGACTATTTCAGGCTGAAGATCTGCCAGTGGTTCTAAAGGGATCTGGTCTACCATTGGGGTTTCGATACCGAAGAGCACATCTGTATCCAGGTTTAGCAGGGCTCTCAGGTTGAGCAGGTTTTGTTCATAATTTCCTCTTGCCGTATAATAGTTGCTGCTGTCATTAGCCAGTTGTGCTTCTACTTCTGCCAGATTCAGTTCCGGTAAAACACCTGCGTCCACTCTTTTTTTGGTGATTTCAAACTGGTTTTGCGACTGGGAGATTTGTATGCTACTGATGGTAAGCTGTTCTTTTGCCGCAAGTACCTGCAGGTAATAAGTAGCCACATTAAAGGAAATATCATAAGATGCTTTGGCAACATCCTGTAAAGCGGCCTGGGCATTGAATTGGGCAACCAGGGCGGTGTTTTTCAATCTTCCGTCGTTATATAGCTGAACACCTGCATTGATTCCGAAATTCTGATAGAGGAATTGAGAAGTGGCAAAATTATTCGTAGTAGGGTCAATGGATCTACCGAACCTCAATCCTGTTCCGGTGCTTCCATTGGCGTTGGGGTATTGGTTATACTTTGCCTGTTTTGCCTGCAATGCAGCAATCCTTGCCTGAATATCTGCCTGTTTAATGGAGATATTATATTCAATAGCATGTTCAATACAATGTCTTAAATCCCAGTTGTCTGAAGCTTTTTGGGCAAATGACCCAACTGTACCGAAGATGGAAATAAGTATTAAAAACTTTCTCATATAAAGCAAAAATAAAGTATTCCGCTTCTTCAGCCTAAATTTTAGACAAGCGGAAAGGGAATGCAGTAAACTGTTAAATAACTGTTATGAAAGGTGCCGGATTGCCTCAAAAGCGGCAGAAAGATCGGTAATCAGGTATGCTGCGTCTTCCAGTCCCACATAAAACCTCAGTGACCGGTGGTCTTGGTTGTCCGGGTCGAAATGGTTGGCCGGCATACCTGCACATTTTGGAAGAATGAGGGATTCATGCCCACCCCAGCTTACTGCCATTAAAATATGTTTCAGTGATTCACAAAAAGTTTCAATGGTTTTTGCAGAATTGGCTTTAATACAAAAAGTAAGCAATCCGCTGGCCCCCTTCATTTGCCTGCAGGCCAGTTCGTACTGAGGGAAAGAGGGGTCCAAGGGAAAAAATACTTTATCTACTCTTGGGTGGTTTTTTAAAAAATGCAGCAGTTCGGTAGTGGTTTTATTGATTCTTTCCAACCGCGCAGGCAGGGTTCTCAGTCCCCTGATCAATAACCATGCATTAAAGGGTTGGATACCTGATCCGATGTTCAGGTATTCGCTGTTAAAGATTGACTGCATCATTTTTGTGCTGCCGGTTAAAACACCTGCAACCGTATCGCTATGGCCGCCGATGTATTTGGTTGCCGATTGCAGTACCAGGTCGATGCCCATCTGAATGGGCTGTTGGTAGAGGGGGCTGCAATAACTATTGTCTACAATGGTTATAATATTTTTTTCTTTTGCGATTGCAGCAACAGCGCCGAGGTCCTGCAATTGAAAGAACAAGCTATTGGGCGATTCGAGGTAGATAATCTTTGTATTGGGGAGGATGGCATCCTGAAAATTGGCTATTGCTGTTCCGTCAACATAGGTAACTGTTACCTGGAACCTGGGAAGAATCACATCAAACATGCGTTGTGCCCAGGTGTAGGGGTTTCTTACACTAACAATATGATCCCCGGATTTTACATTGGCCAGCACGGCAGCAAAAATGGCAGCTGCCCCACTGTTGAATACCAGGCAATCTTCGGCTCCGTCCAGTGCGGCTAATTTTTTTCGCAGTATTTCAACGGTTGGATTTAATCCGCGGCTATACAGCCAGGTGGAATACTCGTTTTCAAAAGATTGGCGCAGCTCATCCACTTTGGCAAAAGCAAAATTGCTGGTTTGCATAATGGGTGGTGCAATGGCCCTGAAATAATTTTCGCGGTCTTCACCCAGCTCATTAAGAATATATGAGAGTTCCATGGAATAATTGTCTTAAATGGTTTCTTGCGTCAATGTCTTTTTCTTCAGTTTTTGTGAAATGAAATAAATCACCATAAATGCAGCCAGCACCAAAGCGCCTACCAGGGCAGTATCCGGTGTTTGAATGGCGATGCTTACTCCCACAAAAATATAGGCTGCCATAAAAATCAATGGCAGTATAGGGAAAAATTTTAGTTTATAAATGCCTGTTTCATCCAGATGCCTGGTTCTTTTTCTCAATACAAAAATTGTTGCGCTGGAAGCAACCATGCCAAAGCAATCGAGGAATATGGTAAAGTTGAGTATCTTCTCAAAAGTTTGCGCAAAGAAAAGAATGACAATACACATGGCTGCAAATACCGTTAGAGAAACGGTTAGCACTTCATTTTTTGGGTTTTGCCTGGAAAATATTTTAGGCAAAGCCCCTTCACTGCTCATGGCATACATTACCCTTGGGTTACTCATGAGCAATGCATTTACATAAGCCAGTACCCCAAAAAACAGGAAAAAGGAAAATATGCCAGCCCCATTTTTTCCAAAGGTTTTATTAATTACCACATAGGCAATTTCTCTTTCGCCTTTCATATTATCAAAGCCTACAATACTGTAATAGCTGAGGTTTACCAGGAGGTATAAGCCGATGATGATACCGATACCGATGAATATACCCTTGGGGATATTTTTGGCGGGCTTATCCACTTCATTACCGAAATTGATTGTTTGCTGGTATCCGCCATAAGTGAATGAAACGGCGATTAAACTAATGCCGAGACTTTGTATCCAGCTCATGGAAGGCGTTGCCAAAGGAGTTGTTTGAGCAACAGTAGCAATATTCGGCAGGGCTGGGTCATGCGGAAAAAACAAGGCAAGTATCAATACCAGAATCATGCTTATTTTGATCAGCATTAAAATATTCTGGGCCCTTGAGCTCATCCTTAAGCCCTTCAGGTTAATGGCATAGAAAATTACGATGGCTGCAGAACTGATCAAGGCCTTATCGATATCTGTCCAGTTTATCTGGGGAAATAATTTGGTGATATAACCACTCCCGATCAACGCGACCCCGCTAAGGCTTGCAGCATTACTGATCAGAATGATGCAGTTAATGGCAAATGCAATGCTTGGGTGGTAGGCATAAGAAAACACTTTATAATATCCGCCTGTAACAGGGTACCTGCTGCCTATTTCGGCATAAGTAAGTGCTCCGCAGAGTGCAACAAAGCCGCCCAGCACCCATGCAGTAAAATATACGGAAGGGTCGATTGCATCTTTTGCACTGGTAGCTGCTGTTCTGAAAATGCCCATACCAATTACCAGGCCCACCACAATCATTGTGAAACTGAACAGATTTAGTTTTTGATTTCCCTTCATATTAAATATTAGTATGGTTTAAATGTAGTTAAAAAAGTTTAAGGCCAAAATCTGAAGGCAAATTACCGAAAACCAAAAAAGCTTTTAGCCGGTAAGCCTATGTTAACTATCCGTGCAAAACTTGGCACAGCTAAAATTTTGCACTTGAAAAAGCTCTATTACTTTCGCGGGGTATTTGGTTCCCGGTAAAAAGGGATTAAAAGGGAAGTCCGGTGCAATACCGGCGCTATCCCCGTAGCTGTAAGCTGTAATCGTGGGTTATCTATCAGGATAACCTGCGGCTGATGAATCTGCAAACCACTGTTCCGTCAAAAGCGGGATGGGAAGGTACTCATCAGATCGGCAAGCCAGAAGACCTGCCAAATACCAATCAATTATTCACGGCTTTCGGGTGAAAAGCATGGAATCGTAAAAAGTTGCTGCAGCAGCATTTTATTATTTCTCCGTTTTTTTTATTTTCCTGAAAGCTCATTGTTCAAACAAAAAAAACAAAACAATGAGCAAAAAATTAACGCTCCTGGCTACGCTATTCATTAGTGGCAGCATCATTGCACAAAAAGAGAATCCTCCTGTTACCCTGCTGGATGAGGTAATTGTTACAGCCAACAAGCTTGAACAAAAACAAAGTACCACAGGCAAAGTAATTACCGTTATCAACAAGGAACAAATTGCCAAAAGTGCCGGAAAAACTGTTGCCCAACTATTGAACGAACAGGCCGGGCTTATCGTAAATGGTGCGTTAAACAATACCGGTACTGTTCAAACTGTTTATATGCGAGGTGCTTCTGCAGGAAGAACACTTATCTTAATGGATGGCATCCCTTTGAATGACCCTTCTACGATTACAACAGATTTTGACCTCAACCTTTTTTCCCTGAACGATGTTGAGAGGATTGAAATATGCAAAGGTGCTCAGTCTACCTTATACGGAAGTGATGCCATTGCCGGTGTGATCAATATCATTACCGTAAAAAAAGATGCCCAAAAACCTTTTAACCTCAAAGCCACACTGGGCCTGGGTAATTTGGCCACTTCAAAAACCAACCTGCAGCTATATGGAAAAAAAGACAAACTTTCCTATACGGCAAGGTTTGCAAGACTATCTACCAATGGGTTTTCTGCAGCCCAGGACAGCACAGGTAACAAGGGCTTTGACAAAGACGGGTACGAAGGAATTTCGACCAATGCCCAGGTACGCTATCAGTTAAGTCCGTCGCTTACCCTGAAATCTTTTTTCCTCTATAGCAAATATCAATCAGGGATTGATGCCGGGGTATTTACGGATGACAGGGACTATACTATCAACAACCATTCCATTATTACAGGTGGCGGGTGGGAATACAAAAAAGGCAGGGTTAGTATTACCGGCAATTATCAGTACAGTGAACTGAATAGAAATTACCTGAATGATAGTATGCATAAAACAAGTACGATCTATGAGGACAATACCTATTTTGGCAAGTCGCAGTTTGTGGAAGTCTATGCAGGTATTGCCTTGTCAAAAAATATTTCCCTTGTTACAGGTGCCGATTACCGTTATAATTCCTATAACCAGCATTATTTTTCTGTGAGCATTTTTGGGCCTTACAGCAGCGAATTCAGAGATACTTCTCTTAACCAGAAAGCCGTGTATGCTTCTGCCATTATAAACAGTTCGGATAAAAAGTTCACCATTGAGTTTGGCGGCAGGTATAACAATCATTCCCGTTATGGCAATAACAGCACTTTTACCCTGAATCCATCCTATCAAATTTCCGCCCAGACCCGGTTATTTGCCAGCGTTTCTTCCGGATTCAAAGCCCCTTCCCTGTACCAGTTAAGTATCAATGATAAGCTGGATGCCGAAAAATCCATTAATTATGAAGCAGGTATCAACTGGCAAAACAGCAGGATGCAGACCAGGCTGGTTCTTTTTAACAGGAAAATAGACAACGGCATCGATTATAACTATATCAGTTTTAAATATTTTAATTATATCAAACAGGTAGTGAACGGCCTTGAATTTGAGATGAATTTCAAGCCATCGGAGAAATTGAACCTGACTGCCAATTATACTTATTTAAACAGTGAAGAAATTACGCAAAACAGGGTAACAACCAAGGATACCATCAGTTATGATTATCTTTTAAGAAGACCTAAGCATGGTTTAAACCTGACAGCCGGAACAACTGTTACCAAAGGATTCTACGCTTCACTAAGCGGTAAATATGTAAGCAGCAGATATGATATCGGCGGATACAAAAAAGCAGATGTGTTGCTGGATGGTTATTTTATTTTAAGTGCTTATGCAGAATACAGTTTAAACAACCATGTTAAATTTTATGCTGATTTGCAAAACATGACCAATCAACAGTTTTTTGATGTGCGGGGATTTAACAGCATTCCCCTGCTTTTTAACTCCGGAATAACCATCAACTGGTAACAGCTTTATTATGCCTACTCATGAAACAAAAAACTGTTCTCGCTGTGCCCGTGATTTTGAGTGCAAGCTGGGAAATATTAATGAATGCCAGTGCAGCGGGGTATTGCTGACTTATGAAGAGAGGGTATACATAGAAAATATGTATACCGACTGTTTGTGTGAGAAATGTTTAAAAGCCCTGCAATTCCAGTATTTATTGGTACGCAACAGGATTTTTAAATTTTAAACCCGGCAGGATAATTTGCATTTCAGGTTGATTTTTCTGTGAATGGGGTAAATTCGTACAATGGAAATCTACCTGATCAGGCATACAACCCCTAACGTGGCCAAGGGAATCTGTTATGGACAAACAGATCTTGGCGTTACCGAAACCTTTGCTGAAGAGGCATCTGCCATCAGCCCATATCTTCCAAAGCAGGGGGTTGCTGTTTACAGCAGCCCCCTGCAACGTTGCAAAAAATTAGCAGAAGCGCTGTTCCCCGATCAAACTGTTTCATTACATCCTGAACTGATGGAATTGAATTGCGGGCAATGGGAAATGCAGGAATGGAATGCCATACCCAAACCCGAAATAGAACCCTGGTTGAATGATTTTATTCATACCCCGGTTCCGGGTGGCGAGAGTTATTGGCAAATGCATGAAAGAGTCATTAAACAGTTTGAACAGATCTCACAAAAAATTGAACCCACTGTTATTGTGGCACATGGGGGTGTATTAAGGAGTATTGTGGCGTATATCACCGGCACTTCTTTGAAAGAAGCATTTGATCTTTTCAGTTTTCATTATGGCTGTGTGGTTAAAATAACTGCACCTGAAAAAGTACCCACCCATGAAATCCTTTACAATGTTTCATTGGCCGGCAAAGAATGGCATCGCCCAATACGATAAATCTTTAACTTTATTAAAAGCCTTACATGGAGTTTCATCTCGACCAGTTATTAACGGTAACTTTTACGCTTTTTGCCGTAATTGATATTGTGGGATCGGTTCCTTTATTGATATCCTTAAAGGAAAAAATCGGCGGCATTCGTTCCTGGCAGGCAACACTTGTTTCAGGTGGGCTGATGATCCTTTTCCTTTACCTGGGTAAGCCCTTTCTGAATGTGCTTGGGCTTGATATCCGTTCATTTGCTGTGGGGGGTTCGGTGGTCATTTTCTTACTGGGTCTTGAAATGGTATTGGGCCATGAAATTTTTAAAGGAGACAAGAATGCTCAATCCGGTACGGTTGTACCTATCGCTTTTCCGATTATTGCAGG
>JBDKLG010000280.1:0-14462 GCA_039795695.1 Bacteroidota bacterium | reverse complement strand
GGTTATGTTTTGCATACCCTTTTTCCTGATTTGCCCTGGTCTTTGACCACTCACCTGGAATACCTCACTTTATTCATCAGTGTGGTGTTTTTTATTTTATACACCCGGAACTTATATCCTGAGGATACCAATAAAACATTTGTTCGGGTGCAGGTTTGGAGTTGTTTGGGATTGTCTGCCATTGTAGTCCTTTTTCCGCCAGTCATATTCACACAGCTTATCAATCCCTTTCTGGTAGTCATGTTTGGCGTTATTGCCTATGCTTTCAAGATTTATATAACGGCCATGCGCCGCAAAAGGCTGGGGGCAGGTTATGCATTGATGAGTACCGGCGTAGTTTTAATCGTTTTCATTGTTATCAATCTTCAGTATTTCGGCATTGTATCACCGCAAAAGGGAATCCTCTTTGCAGGATACCTGGGTTTCTTTTTTCTGCAATCACTGATCCTCTCTTACCGTTTCGCTTATTCGCTGAAAAAGGCAAAAGCGGCAGCAGAACAGGGGTTAAAAGCCAAGAACGAATTTCTGTCTACCATGTCGCATGAAATCCGCACTCCATTGAATTCGATACTTGGAATGACACACCTGATACTTCGCGACAAGCCCAGTGAGGAACAGAAAGCACAGTTGAACGTGTTACTGTTTTCCGCGAATAATCTATTGTCTATCGTAAACGATATTCTTGATTACAATAAAATTGAAGCGGGGAAAATTGCTTTTGAAAACATTGAAACAGATCTTATAACCGATATCAACCATATTGTTTCTGGGTCAAGGCCCGCTGCAGAACAAAAAGGTATTGATCTGCGATTATCCATCGACCCTGCCCTGCAAACCAAAGTGCTCACAGATCCTACAAGGTTCAGCCAGATTATTACCAATCTCTTAAGCAATGCCATTAAGTTTACCAACAAAGGTTTCGTGCAGTTGAAAGTTTTGGTAGAACGTGAAACAGAAGCCACCATCACCCTTACGATTGAAGTGGAAGATACCGGTATCGGTATTGCACAGGAAAAACAGAAAATAATTTTTGACCAGTTCACACAGGCGGATGCCTCTACTTCACGGAAATTTGGTGGCACCGGACTTGGTTTGGCAATCTGTAAAAGGCTGGTTGAACTACAGGGGTCTGTCTTACTGCTGAAAAGCGAACCGGATAAGGGTTCCCTGTTTTATTTCACACAAACATTCGCGAAAATACTTAGTCCTGCAAACCCGGTCATTGAAAAAAACGATGAACTGCCTACGGAAGAAAGCAAACCACTGTCGGGTATCTCTATCTTATTGGTTGAAGACAATGAAGTAAACATACTGGTAGCAAGAACCTTTCTGGAAAGATGGGGTGCATCCATAGATGTTGCCATGAACGGGCAGGAAGCATTGGATAAACTTGATTTGTCCAAACACCGCCTCGTATTAATGGATATGCACATGCCCGTAATGGATGGGTATGAAGCTACCAGAAGAATGAGAGCGAATGGCGTAACCCTTCCAATTATTGCGCTTACCGCCAGTTTGCCCGGAGAAGTAGGCGATCGCGTAAAAAATACCGGCATAGACGAAATAGTGGTAAAACCATTTGTTCCGGATGAGTTTTTCAAAATACTGCTGCATTATACCAAAGTGCATATTTCTTCCGATATCCATAAGAGAACTTAAGGGGCTGAATATTCCTTCCCGCATCCAAAGCCTAAATATTTGTTAACAGCGTATGTTTTGGTTAAGAACTACCTCTAACAGAAAGAGGGCCATTGAAGTCCCTCTTTAAAACCGGCCAGATGAAACTCACAAAGTCAGCAGTACTGCTGCTTATTGCAGCAACAGGATCCTTGTTTCAATACTGTTCCAAAGCAGGTGCCAATGCAACAACTGCTGCCAATGCCAGTACGGAAACAAACGGCACAGCAGCCGGTTCCCTGCCCCAACTACCACCTGTTGTATTTAATTATCTCAACCCTGTTATCCCTGCATATATTGCCAGTGTTTTACCGGCAGTTGACAATACACCGGCAAGCAACCCCATTACCAACGAAGGAGCAACATTGGGCCGCGTATTGTTTTATGATAAGAATCTGTCTAAAAACAATACCATAAGTTGCGGATCCTGTCATAGCCCATCCATGTCTTTTTCAGATTCTGCGGTCAAAAGCAAGGGGTTTCTGGGAGCTGCCACCACAAGGCATTCCATGGCTTTATTAAATGTTCGTTATTACCAATCGGGAAAAATGTTCTGGGATGAAAGGTCCAATACCCTGGAAGAACAGGTATTGCAACCCATTCAAAATGCTGTTGAAATGGGCATGAGCCTTACCGAACTGGAAACCAAAGTATCTGCCCAATCCTATTACCCCGCGCTTTTTCAAAAAGCTTTCGGCTCTTCACAGGTTAATTCCGACAGGATAGCCAAAGCACTGGCACAATTTGTTCGTTCGATTGTTACCTATTCTTCAAAATATGATTTAGTAAAACAGGGGCTTGCCAGTTTTACTGCAGAGGAAAGGGATGGAGAAACACTTTTCTTAACAGCAGGAAACAGAACCTGTGCGGGCTGTCATGCACCGCCCATGTTTATTACATCCAACCCCATATCAGGCTTTGGCCTGGCAGATGCGCAAGACCAGGGTATTGGCAATTCTGGCAGGTTTAAATCGGGAAGTCTTCGCAATATTGCCCTTACCGCCCCTTATTTTCACAATGGTTCTGTTCCAACATTACAAGCCATGCTTGGCTCTGCAATTCCTGCCCATGGCGTACCGCCGCAGGATAGGGCCAAGCTCCTCGCATTTATGCAAACACTTACCGATCAGGCCTGTCTTACAGAAGAGAAATTCGCGAATCCTTTTAAATGAGTGAACCCGCCTAAAGCTGTGTTGGTTTCTTTTAGGCTTTTTCCCGGATCATTTTGGAATGACTTACATAATATTTATCGGGACTATAAATAAACAGGCAGGAGCCGTTTTTGATTTTTTCAATCACTTCTTTGGATACATCTTTCGGAATAGCGGGGCAGCCCTGGCTTCTGCCAATAAACCCCTGCTGTGCAATGATCTGCTCATCAACATAAGATGCACTGTGCATCACGATGCCTCTTTTCATTGCATTGTTGTTGATACCATTTTCTTCTCCCAATAAGCGAAGCGACTGACCGTGTTTGCCCTGGTAAGTATCTCCGGTTACATAAAATCCCAGGCTGCTCTTGTTACTGTTGGTTTTGTTAGAAAACTGGGTAGGGATTGCTGTGCCTGATTTTTTACCGTGCGAAGCATAGGTATGAAATACCAGTTCTTCGCTTTCCAGATCAATCACAAAAAATCTTTTCTTGCCTGATGGTAAACTAAAATCCAGGATAGAAAGCAGGTTGTCTTTGTGAATTTTGCCCTGAATCAACAGGTTCTTGAAACCCTTGAGTGCATAAACAAAAGCCTCCCTTTTTAATCCGAGGGCTTCCAAATCAAGGCTGTCATACAATGCCAGTTTCTCATCAATAGCCGCCATTGCCGACAGGGTCATTACCCCCCCGGCCGGTTTGGCTGCAGATGAAGGCCTAAATGAAAAACTCATGTAAACCAATGAGGCAATACCCGCCAGCAAAAATGTTCTATTCCACCTGTTTTCAAATAATTTCATAAATGCTCGTTTAATCAGGGTTCCTATTACTACATGTCAACAAAAAATATTCATTGATTCAGCGCTGCAAAATTAACGCTTATCAGGCCGGGGAGGGGTTGAAACGGGTTCGATTTAACAGGATATCTGTTTTTATTTTTTATCTTAATCAATAAATGAATTGATTATATATATGTGATAATTGCTATTTATTTAACAAAATCCCCTTTTTTCCTGCCCTGCGATAAATTTTATTCCCTTTTCCGGCTTCCGATAGAAATTAACCGCTTCGGAAAAAACCGTTCGGGTAAGGATAAAAAATGGCAGAAAAAGCGGCATTTACTTATTCACTTCAACCAAAATAAAGGCTCCAACTGATTAACTTGCAGGCTCGCAACCTTTGAACAGAAATGGGTGGCAAGGAATTATGCAGGATTATTTGAATGGATTAAATGAGCAGCAGCGGGAAGCAGTTTTACACATAAATGGCCCTTTGATGATTGTTGCGGGAGCAGGAAGCGGTAAAACCAAGGTCTTAACTACCCGTATTGCCCACCTGATGAAGCAGGGGGTAGATGCATTCAATATCCTGGCCCTTACTTTCACCAACAAAGCTGCTGCCGAAATGAAGGAGCGGGTGGGGCATATTTTAGGCAACTCGGAAGCCAGAAATTTATACATTGGTACTTTTCATAGTGTTTTTGCACGCATACTACGGGGTGAAGCACAACGCCTCGGCTATCCCAATAATTTTGCCATTTACGATACAGACGACAGCAGATCGGTCATCAAAACCGTTATCAAAGAGCTGAACCTCGACGATAAACACTACAAACCAAGTGCGGTGGGTAATCGCATTTCCTCTGCCAAGAATGCATTGGTAGGTCCTGCCGAATATGCTACCGACTATTATATACAACAGGAAGATATGCGTGCAAACAGGCCGGCCATGGCCCAGATATATGCCGCATATGCCGGTCGCTGTTTTAAAAACGGCGCCATGGATTTTGATGACCTGCTCCTGAAAATGTATGAATTGCTTAAAAACTTCCCGGAAGCATTGCACAAGTTCCAGCACAAATTCAAGTACATACTTATTGATGAGTACCAGGACACCAATGCCGTGCAATACCAGATAACCAAACTGCTTGCGGCTGCCAATGAAAATATTTGTGTGGTGGGTGATGACGCACAAAGTATCTACAGCTTTCGTGGGGCAACCATCGAAAATATCTTACAGTTCCAGAAAGACTACGACGATGTGAAAGTGGTAAAGCTGGAACAGAACTACAGAAGCAGCCAGAGTATCCTGGAAGTAGCCAATGAAGTAATCAAAAATAACAAGGGACAGATTCCTAAAAACTTATGGACAGAAAATACCCTCGGTGAAAAAATTAATCTGGTTAGAACCATGACCGATAATGATGAGGGGAAATTTGCCGCCGACTCTATACAGGAGCAGAAACTGCGCAATCATTACTACAACAGAGATTTTGCGATACTCTACCGAACCAATGCCCAAAGCCGTTCTTTTGAAGAAAGCCTTCGACGGATGGGTATTGCCTATCGTATTTATGGCGGTGTAAGTTTTTATCAGCGAAAGGAAGTAAAGGATTTCCTGGCTTACCTGCGGGTGGTAGTGAATACCAAAGACGAGGAAGCATTAAAACGCATCATCAACTATCCTGCAAGGGGTATTGGAAAAACCACCATTGAAAAATGCGTGACCTATGCCAATGAACAACAGGTATCAATGTATGAGGTAATATCCCGCGCTGCAGAATTCGGTTTCAAGGGTAGTACATTGGAAACCCTGCAGAATTTTGTTACCATGATCCGTTATTTCCAAAGCATGCTAACGGATAAGAATGCCTATGATGTTTCTGTTCAGATAGGTAAGCATACCAATATTGTAAAAGAACTTTTTTCCGATAAAACCTCCGAGGGACTTGCCCGTTACGAGAACCTTCAGGAAATACTCAATTCCATCAAAGAATGGACGGAAAGCCCCAGCAATGAAGACGGAGAACAGGGCGATAAATCGCTGGGAGCTTACCTGCAACAGATTACTTTATTAACCGATGCCGATGAAGACAAAGAAAATTCCGATGTGGTAAAACTCATGACGATTCATGCCGCAAAAGGGCTTGAATTTGCCTGTGTTTTTGTAGCGGGTATTGAAGAAATGCTTTTTCCCAATGCCATGAGTATTAATACCCGGGAGGAGCTGGAAGAAGAAAGAAGGTTGTTTTATGTGGCCATCACCAGGGCCAAGCAAAGATTGTGGTTAACCTATGCCAATACCCGTTATCGCTTTGGGCAGCTGGTACAAAATGAACCCAGCAGGTTTATTGAAGAAATGCCGGAACAATATATCGACAAAACTTATGCCGGGGGTGGCGCCAGAAATAATATGGGTGCAGAATGGGGCAGTGGTTTTGAGCGCATGCAAAGGGGCTTCGGTTTTGGCGATGCTGCCGGCCAGGCAGAAAGAAAATATGGTCCGCCCCCTTCAAAAAAACCGGAGGGAGGAAACAGGAAGCCGGAATACCTGCCCGTAACCCCACCTGCTTCCAAAGTAATTACACATATCCCTTCTCCCGACTTTGTGGCAAGCGATACCTCTCAACTGCAGGCAGGCCATGAAGTGGAACACCAGAAATTTGGCTTTGGCACCGTGTCAAAAATTGAGGGGTCGGCTCATAACCCCGTGGCAACCATACAGTTCAAGCTAAATGGAGAAAAGAAGATCATGCTCAATTATGCCAAGTTGAGGATTGTTTCCTGAGCCCGGTTTCAATTTTCGATATCCGAAAAATATATCCCTAAAAACAGCTATCCCATCCTAAAATTACCAAGCCACCCTGCTTTTGATTAATTTTGTGCTTCTTAGTAAAAGCATACTTATGATTCAAACAGGCAATCCGGTTATCAGCATTTATACAGAAATGACCCCCAACCCGGAGACCATGAAATTTGTGGCCAATAAATTATTGTATCCCGGAAAAAGCATTGATTTCGCAGATGAAACTTTGGCGGGACCATCACCTTTGGCAAAAGAGCTGTTCAGTTTTCCTTTTATCAAAAGTGTATTTATTGCCAGCAATTTTATTACCCTTACCAAAACAACCGATACGGAAGACTGGCAGGATGTGATTCCTACCATCAAGGGTTTTTTAAAGGAATACCTCGAGAATGGCGGTGTGGTGATCAACGAGGAAGAAGTGGCGAAAGTAAAGCAGGAAGCAAGCAATACGGTTAGTGCCGATGATGACGACGTAGTAAAAAGGGTAAAAGAGTTATTGGAAAACTATGTGAAACCCGCAGTTGAAATGGATGGCGGCGCTATTCAGTTCAAAAGTTACCATGAAGGAACGGTTAACCTGATGTTGCAGGGAAGCTGCAGCGGCTGCCCTTCTTCCATGATTACTTTAAAAGCAGGTATTGAAGGGATGATGAAAAGGATGATTCCGGAAGTAAAGGAAGTGGTTGCCGAGGCGGAATAATATTTTGTTTGTTGGAGTTTATATAAACCCTGTACGCTACGTGCAGGGTTTTTTTATGAAAAAAACATCCGCTAATTTCTATTAACTTTAAACACCAAAACAGCCTTTTATGCAAAAAGAAGCCATTGCTGATTTGCTCCTTAGCAACCACCTGGTTTTTATGAAGCGTATTCGTGAATTAAGTATCGAAGAAGTACAGTTTGCCCCGGAAGGAAAATGGTCGGCGCTGGAGCAGCTGGATCATATCGTAAAAAGCGTGTCGCCCGTTAATATGGCACTGGGGCTCCCCAAATTTATTGTGAAGTGGCGATTTGGTGTAGCAAATCGTCCATCCAAAACTTTTGAAGAACTGGTTGCAAAATATAATCGAAAACTAACGGAGGGAGGGAGGGCTTCCGGCAGGTTTGTGTCGTTGAATGTGGGCATCTACCAAAAAGAAGAACTTTTAAAAAACCTGACATTGCTGGTAAAAAGGCTTTGCGACAAAACCGTAGACCATTCGGAAGAAGCCCTCGACAAGTATCTATTACCACACCCTTTGCTTGGCAAACTTACTTTTCGCGAAATGCTGTATTTCACAGCCTATCATGTGGAACATCATTTAGCACTGGTGAACAAAGGATTGGAACAGATGAACAGCTGAGCCGGAACAAAGAATCCTGAATAATAAATCAATGAAAATTGCGTTGGTAAAATTTTTGAATAATTATTGGGCCGCATTAATCGCTTCAGGGATTGGTTGCTCTTTTCTATATTTTTTTACAAAGCACAGTGGCATTGGTGTTTCGCCAGACTCGGTAAGCTATCTAACTGCCGCAAACAATATTCTTGAACAATTTTCTTTTACTGATTTTAATGGGAAACCATTGGTAGATTTTCCGCTTGGCTATCCCTCCTTACTGGCATTGCTATCGCGACTTACCGGAGTTTCCATACAGGCTTTAGTGCCTTTCCTCAATTATTTTTTCTTTACGGGCCTGGTCTTTTTTTCAAGCAGGTTAATGCAGGCATTCAACCCTGCCAATCGTTTAGTGGAGATTGGCCTTCTCACTGTTCTTGCCTGCAGCCCCTGCCTGCTCGAAGTGTATTCCATGCTTTGGTCGGAAACTTTTTTTCTTTTTTTATCGCTTTATTTTTTGGTTGCGTTAAAAAAATATTTTTCGCATCCGGGATTCGGCAATTTATTACTGATCTCCCTTATTACTGCCCTGGCTTTTGATACCCGTTATGCCGGTATCTGTTTTGTGGCAACGGGCGGGTACCTGATATTGTTTTATGGTGCATTGCCTGCTTCAAAAAAAATATTTCACCTGATTTTTTTCGGAACTGTAGGGTCTTCCCTGGTTGGAATCAATCTGCTTCGAAACCACTTTGTAGCAGGGCATCTTACAGGTGTGAGAGAAAAAGCAATCCGGACCCTTGGAGACAGCCTGAACCAGCTAGGTCTTGTATTATCAGAGTGGCTGCCTTTTTTAAAAGGGCAGGAAAAAATTACCGCATTCATTTTTGTATTCGTCCTTTTAGTTGCTGTATTCGTATTAATCAACAGAACCCTTCAGCAACAATTCTTTCCATCGGTAGAAACCATTGTTGTTTGTTTTCTAGTCCTGTATACTTTCTTCATACTCCTTGTTTCAAGTATTTCACGTTTTGAGGATTTGAGCAGCAGGTTATTATCACCCATCTATATTCCTTTGCTGCTATTGGCGGCATCACAGTATATCATTTTATGGGAAAATGGTATTATCCGTAATAAACGCTTATTATTTTTTTTCGGATGGCTTGTATTCCTGGGTTTTCATATCAATCATTTCCGCCAGAATTCAGCAAACTGGGAAGGGATCAGGGATGCAGGCATACCGGGCTATACCGAGGATTCCTGGACGAAATCTCCAACAGTTGAGTATATCAAAAAACTAAAAAAAGATTTAAGAGACCCTGTCTTTGCCAATGCTCCTGATGCGGTATATTTCTTAACAGGAATCAGGGGGCAGGGGCTTCCGCACAAGGAAATTGAAAAAGAAAAAGCCTTGTTTATGCAAAACAGTGCTTTTTACCTGGTTTGGTTTACAGATGGGGAAAACCCTGACCTCGTTAATCTCGAGTTCATCAAACAGCATAAAAAAATGGCTTCTGTACAATCTTTTGAAGATGGTACTGTTTATTATTTCAAATCCGAATAGCCACCTGCTTTTCTCTCGAACTAATTGTTTATTTTGAATACAGTAATTATGACCATCACATCGTTTATCCAGGAATTTATGGCAGGTATCCGGCAAACAGGGTTCCTGGAATTCATTGCCGTATTTGCAGGAATTGGCAGTGTTTGGTTTAGCCGAAAAGAAAATATCCTCGTATATCCCGTAGGATTAATAAACACGGTTATCTACATTTATTTAAGTGTAAAAGGGCATTTGCTGGGTGAAGCCAGTGTGAATTTTTATTATACCGTGATGAGCATTTATGGCTGGGTGCTCTGGTCAAAAAAAGATGCGGAAAAACAGGAAACCGTGCTGCACGTGAGTTTCAGTACGCGAAAAGAGTGGATGGTTCAGCTGTTTTTTTTCCTTTCTTTTTACCTGGTTATTTTTGCTGCGCTCACCTGGGCCAAGCAGGCATTTGCTCCCGAAGCCATTCCCTGGGCCGATGCTTTTGCCAGTGCCACCGCCTATACCGGTATGTGGCTGATGGCAAAGAAAAAAGTAGAAAGCTGGATCTGGTGGATTGCCACCAACACCGTATCAATTCCATTGTATTTTATCAAGGGCTATGTGTTTACCAGTGTACAATTCCTGGTATTATTGATTTTGGCCTTTGCCGGTTTATTCACCTGGATACAAAATGCCAAAAGAAATAGCAGGTATATTTTGGCTGGTAAAGTTTAGCCACAGATACCAGAGAAAAACACAGGTACTGGTTAAAGCAGTTGCTAAGTATCCCACACAATTGTTTGAGAATAGGGGTGGATTATTTTATTTAGACAATGCTATTTCAATCTGTTTCAGGTGTGTGAAATTATGTTCCGCCACTTTATCAAATTCCTGTTTCAGTGTACGGATTCCGGCGGCAGTATGAAAAAATGTTTTGTTTTCTGAACCGGCATAGTGTTTTTCAGCCAGGTAAATGATGGAATCACGAACTGTACTGAAAACCTGTTTGCTTAGTAAAAGCGGGTAGTTATTGTAGTCGAGGTATTGGCTCCACCGGTCCTGGTCAAATACAATCACAAAAGGATGTGCTTCTGCGATTGCTCTGCGGATGCGTTCGTTGAGTACGATTTCTGTATCGGCAAGGTGGTTGAGTATCTGGCGGATACTCCATTTGCCGGGACCATAGGTTTTTTCCAGATCTGTTTCGGAAAGATCATAAAAACCCAATGTTTTGGTTTTGGTGGTTTTGAGTAGTTCAATGGTTTCCATATTTTCTTTTTTGCATCATTTTACCCCTTCCAGTTCTTTCTTAAGTTTTGTCCACTTATCCATTAATTCCTTCAATTGGGCTTCTGTTTGTTTTACCCCATTGGTGGTTTGCGTGGTGGGGGGCATTTCCGTATCATGCAATATGCCGAAAAGCCCTGCGAATGCAGATTCTACGCTGCCAAAACTAGGTGAAGCTGCTGCTCCGCCACCGCCTCTTCTTCCCCTGGCTACACCTTCGATGGAACTGATTTCCTGCTCCAGCTTGGTAAGTGCAGCATTATTGCCCATTGCCATGAGCCCCCTTAATTTTTTTGCTCCGGCATTTACTTCTTCTCTTGCTTTTTTGGCAGCAATACGTCCTTCGTAACAGCTTACAGAAAGTGTGTGCTGTTTTTGCAGGTCGGCCATGCCTGTTTTTACGCGCGGGTCCATTTTAATGCTGAATGCCTGTGTATAGGATTTACCATTCACCTGTAAGCTAACCGTATAATTTCCCGGCATAACCCATGGTGCTGTTGCGTCGGGTGCGGTATTCCGGAAAATGGCTGTCATGGGATAGGATACGGGCTCATCCAATGGGGCATAATGCATATCCCATAAGAAGCGGTGTGAGCCGGCATCTGCCGATAAGATTTGTTGTGGGCGTATCCAGTAATCAGGAATATTCAGCGGGGGAATTTCATAAGGTTTTTCCTTGCTGCTGAATCTGCGAACAGTTTTTCCGGAAGCATCTTTTATTTCCAGTATCACTTCAGTACTGGTTTTTTCTGCCAGGTAGTAATCAATCACCGCACCATCCGGAGGGTTTTGTCCGGCAGGTTCTTCCTGCGGAATCGGTGTATCCGTATTCATATTCCAACGGATGCGCATAGCTGTTTGTGGTTGATACAATATTGCAGAAGCCGCAGTGGTATTGGCATTCAGCTGGCGCAGCGGAGTTATATTATCCAGTATCCAGAAACTTCTTCCATGTGTACCAATTACCAGATCATCGTCTTTAATCACCAGGTCTCTCACAGATGTTGCGGGCATATTTAAACGCAAGGACTGCCAGTGTTCTCCTTCATCAAAAGAAACATACACGGCATTTTCGGAACCTGCATACAATAATCCTTTTCTTTTCGGGTCTTCCCTAACCACATTAATGGGTTCATTAGCGGGCAGTCCGCTGGTAATCAGCTTCCATGTTTTGCCGCCGTCATTTGTTTTGTACACATAGGGATGCATATCATCACAACGTATCCTGTTCACTGCTGCATAAACTGTATTATTATCAAAATGTCCTGCATCCATCAAAGAGATTTTACTCCAGGATTTTATTTCCGGAGGAGTCATGTTTTTCCATGTTTTTCCTCCATCCCTTGTTAGCTGTATATAACCGTCATCGGTACCTGCCCAGATGGTATTGATATCTTTATAGGAAGGGGCCACTGTATAAATGACTCCCCGGCGCGGCATGGTTTTCATGTCTGCAGTTGTGTAAACACCAACACTGGCGGGTATTTCATAGGTTTCACGGGTAAGGTCGGGGCTAATAATTTCCCAGCTATTGCCACCATCCCTTGTTTTAAACAATACATTGCCGGCATAATACAGTGTCTTGGGGTCGATCGGGGAAAACAGAACGGGGGCGGTTCTTACAAAACGATATTTACCGCTGCGTACTGCTTCGGGTGCAATATTCTGTACCTGCCCGGTTCGTTTATCGTATTTGGTTATTTTTCCTCCGTATATAATATTCGGATCCAATGGATCCGGTGCCACATAGCCATATTCTTCCACACCAACAGGATGCCATTCCCGAATACCAATCTGTCCATCGCTACCTCTTGATGAAATGCCTACAGAACCACTTTCCTGCTGTCCGCCATATACATTATAAGGAAAAGCGTTATCGGTGCTTACATGGTAGAACTGGGCAGTAGGCTGGTTATACCAGGATGAAAATGTTTCACCGCCATTTACGGTAACAATACCACCCTGGTCAAGTGCAATCAGCATGATATTGGGATTGTTGGGATTGATCCAGATGCGGTGATAGTCATCTCCACCCGGAGCCCCACGGAAGCCTTTCCAGTTTTTTCCACCGTCAACAGATTTCCAGGTAACTACATTGGCACTATATACGATGTCTTCATTTTTGGGATCCGTTTTAATTTCTGCAAAATCGCTGCCTCTTCCCCAGAAACGCCCGTCGCTGTTGATATTTGACCAGCTTTCGCCTGCATCATCACTCCGGTAAATACCGCCATACCTGCCGGCATCCACCGTTGCATACAAGCGGTTGCTATTGCTGTTGGCAATACAGAAACCAATTCTGCCAAGGCCCTGTTCGGGTGTTGGTAAGCCCTTGGTTAATTTCTTCCAGGTATTGCCTCCGTCGGTTGATTTGAATAATCCGCTTTCTGTTCCGTTCCATGCACCATTCTCCCAGGGGCCCTGTCGGCCTGCCCATAAATCGGCATACAATATATTGGCATTATTGGGATCAAAACTTACCTGGATGGCGCCGGTATTTTCATCTTTGTACAAAACACGTTCCCAGGAATTGCCTCCGTCCAGTGAGCGATAAACGCCGCGTTCGGTATTGGGGCCATAAGGGTGGCCGAGAACTGCAACAAAAATTCTGTTTTCGTTTTTGGGATCGATGATGATATCGCCAATTTGCTGGCCATCTTTCAATCCCATATTTTTCCAGGTTTTTCCTGCATCTACAGATTTATACACGCCATCACCAATGGACAAATCGGGTCTTTGAATTCCTTCGCCACATCCAACAAAAACCACATTGGGATTGGATTCTGAAACAGCCACATCGCCCACAGATCCGGTACCCATTTGATCAAAAACAGGGTTCCAGGTACGGCCATAATCGTTTGTTTTCCATACACCGCCATTGTTCACACCAATATAAAAAACGCTGGGCTGTGATGGCACACCTACGGCTCCAACGGTTCTGCCGGCCCTGTGCGGACCAATCATTCTCCATTGCATGCCATTGAATAAGCTGGCTGAAAAAGGTTGTGCAGTTGCGAAATAAGCAGACAGTATGCTTAAAAATACCATGATTGACTTTCTCATGTAAAGTGGTTTTGGAATGGATGTTTAAGGTACGCATTTTTAATGGCTGTACATTCCGGCAGTCATCAAATGCGAAATGACCGGTTAACAACCGTTATTTTTTAAAAATTGCGGCGGCCCGGATAAGGTCTTCGGGTGTATCAATTTCTATACCCATATAATCGGTAACCACCATTTTTAGCGGGATGCCGTTTTCAAGGTAACGCAGGCATTCTATTTTTTCCGTGGCTTCCAGGGGGGTCATTTCCCATTGGGTAAACTGCATAAGCGCCTGTTTCCGAAAAGCGTATACACCAATATGTTCATAGTAAACAGTGGCTGCATGTTTATTTCTTGGAAAAGGAACCACACTTCTAGAAAAAAGAAGTGACTGCATGTTTTTGTCTACAACCACTTTTACATAATTGGGGTCATCAATAAATTTTTGTTCCTGCATTACCTGCATCAATGATGCTACCTGTATTTTTTTTCCTTCTTCCCCATTGAAAACAGCCAATAGTTTTTCCAGGGGTTCTTTTTTAACAAAGGGTTCATCGCCCTGAACATTCACAATAATATCCATATCCATTCCTGCCGCGGCTTCTGCAATCCTGTCGCTGCCGCTTTCATGTTCTTTTTGGCTCATCACGGCTTTGCCGCCATGGGAACTTATTTCGGTATAAATTATCTCACTGTCTGTTACCACATAAACTTCGTCAAACAAGCCGGTGGCAACCGTATTATCATAAGTATGCAGGATAACCGTTTTGTTTCCCAGTATTTGCATCAGCTTGGCTGGAAAGCGGGTGGCGGCGTACCTTGCCGGTATCATGGCTACTTTCTTCATAATAGACTTTGTGTAAAGATGCTG
>JBDKLG010000279.1:0-5615 GCA_039795695.1 Bacteroidota bacterium | reverse complement strand
AACGGATGCGATGGAGAGTGTGGTAAATGTACTTGCCGGCTTTATTGGGTTATATAGCCTTTATGTTGCCGCAAAACCCCGCGATATAGCGCATCCTTATGGTCATGGCAAGGCCGAATTTGTTTCTGCAGCCATTGAAGGCGGATTAATTGTAGCAGCAGGTATCATGATCATTTATGAAACAGTCATGAACCTGGTAGAAGAAAGCCCTTTACAAAAACTTGATACAGGCTTGTTTCTAATTGCAGCAACAGCTGTTATCAATTATCTGGCAGGTACTGTTTGCATAAACATCGGTAAGAAAAACAATTCTCTCGCTTTACAGGCCAGTGGTAAGCATCTTCAGGTAGATACCTATTCAACGCTGGGCATTATTGGCGGACTGGTGATTATTTTACTTACCCATCTTAACTGGCTGGATAAGCTGATTGCTTTTGGGATGAGTTTACTGATCATTTACAATGGTTACAAAATAATCAGGTCTTCACTGGCGGGCATTATGGATGAGGCAGATATGAAATTATTAGACCGTTTTATACGGGTGTTGAATGATAACAGAAGCATCCATTGGATTGACCTGCATAACCTGCGGGTAATTAAGTATGGTGCCCTATTGCATATAGATTGCCATTTAACTGTTCCCTGGTACCTGAATGTACATGAAGCCCATAAAGAAATAGATGCACTTGCAAGCCTGATTAAAAAAGAGTTCGGTGATGCCATTGAATTGTTTGTACACACAGATGGCTGTTTGCCTTATAGTTGCACCGTTTGCACCAAATCGGACTGCCCGGTAAGGCAGCAGGAGATGAAGGGCAGGCTGGTATGGACGCTGGAGAATACCATTTCGAACCGTAAGCACCAGGCCTGACCATGCATTTTTGGCTATTTTTTGTGCATGCTTCCCAACAAAGCGACTGTGAGCGATTTACCCGATACAAACTGATTTATGCTTAATTTTGCCCACTAAGCATTGTATTATCCATCTCTAAACAAATATCCATGCAGGTTTGGAAAGATTACCAGGAACAGCACAAAGACCGTTTTTTAAATGAGTTGCTGGAATTGTTGCGCATACCCAGTATCAGTGCCAGAAGTGAACACAGGAATGACATGATGCGCTGTGCAGAAACAGTTAAACAAAGACTATTGGAAGCCGGGGCAGATATTGCCAGTATTTATACAACAGCAGGCCATCCTGTTGTGTATGCCGAAAAAATAATTGACCCATCCAAGCCCACCGTGCTGGTATACGGGCATTATGATGTGCAGCCTGCAGATCCTTTGGAACTGTGGAACAGCGGGCCTTTTGAGCCTGTTATCAAAGACGGTAAAATATTTGCCAGGGGGTCCTGCGATGATAAGGGGCAGGTTTATATGCACGTGAAAGCTTTGGAAACCATGGTAAAAACAAATAGTTTACCGGGCAATATCAAATTTATTATCGAAGGCGAGGAAGAAGTGGGCAGCCCCAATCTTGCCACATTTGTAAAAGCCAACAAAGAATTATTAAAAGCAGATGTTATCCTGATCAGTGATACTTCCATGCTTAGCATGGACACTCCTTCTATTGATATTGGTGTTCGGGGCCTGAGCTATATTGAAGTGGAAGTTACCGGGCCCAACAGGGATTTGCATAGTGGGGTTTATGGTGGCGCTGTTGCCAATCCGATTACCATGCTTGCCAGAATGATTGCCGGCTGCCATGATGAAAACAATCATATCACGATTCCAGGTTTTTATGATGATATCATGGTATCTACCGATGCAGAAAGAGCTAAAATGGCCCAGGCCCCCTTTGATGAGGAAGCTTATAAAAAAGACCTGGGCATCAACCAGCTTTGGGGTGAGAAAGGATATACAACCAACGAAAGAACCGGTATTCGCCCAACACTGGAAGTAAACGGTATTTGGGGTGGCTATACCGGAGAAGGTGCCAAAACGGTTTTGCCATCGAAAGCATTTGCAAAAATTTCCTGCAGGCTGGTGCCCAATCAGTCCTCCGCTAAAATCACCGAAAAAATCCTGAACTACTTTACAACCATTGCACCGGCTGGTGTAACGGTTAAAGCAGCAGAACACCATGGCGGTGAGCCGTATATGACACCAATAGATTCAAGTGCTTACAGGTCGGCCGCAAAAGCCATTCAGACTACATTTGGTAAAGAACCCATACCCGTTAGGGGCGGGGGAAGCATTCCCATCTGTGCACTATTTGAAAAAGAGCTTGGGCTGAAAATTGTATTCATGGGATTTGGACTCGACAGCGATAACCTGCATAGTCCGAATGAAAAATATGACCTGTACAATTTTTACAAAGGAATCGAAACCATCCCCTATTTTCATCAGTATTATGCTGAAATGAAAGATTAATTTTTTAGCCGATGGTCTAACTGCTATTGACTTTACGAAAGATGTCTGAAACCAAAGAAAAACTACGCATTGATAAATATCTCTGGGCCATCCGCTTGTTCAAAACCAGGAGCCAGGCAGGTGATGCCTGCGACAAAGGGAAGGTAAAACTTAGTGGTGTGAATGTAAAAGCTTCCCGCCTGGTTGCAATTGGCGATGAGTATGAAGTAAAAAACGAAGCCCGCAAATGGGTGGTCAAAGTAACAGGACTTTTACATAGCCGGGTACAATATTCAGAAGCCATTAAATTTTATCTTGACCAAACTCCTGCTGAAGAACTCGACCGTATTAAGTTTGAAGCAGCCAGTTTTCAAACAGGAAAAAGGCAAAGTAAAATTGGGCGGCCTACCAAAAGAGAAAGAAGGGATTTGGGAGGGTTTATGGACATTTAATGTATTGCCAATGAGAAAGCTTTTTTTCACCTGTATACTCTTTACGGTTTCTTTCATCGGTTATTCACAAGACAACAATACCCCGGCTGTTTTTCCGGGTGGTGATGCTGCCTGGCAACAATACCTGGATACTGCTTTTAACAGGCAATGGATGTCTGTTCACATGACGCCAAAGGAAAAAGAGCGTTTTGGCAGCACGCAACGTGTGGTGTATACTTTTAATGTATTATCAGATGGCAGTATCGGATTAATCAATATTGAAGGGCAGGTTAGCCAGCCCATCCGTTCTGAAGTAAATCGGGTGCTCAAATCGGCCCCCCGCTGGACTCCCGCAACACTTGATGGCAAAGCCAGCACTTACCGCAAAAGGCAGGTATCTACTTTTGTATTTGACTGATTCATTCCAAGGATTTGTATGTTTGCAGTATGAAGATTCACCTGATTACGGTTGTACCTGATTTGCTGGAAAGCCCATTTAACCATAGCATCATGAAACGTGCAAAGGAAAAGGGCTTACTCGAAGTAAGGATACACAACCTGCGCAAATGGGCCATTAATAAACACATGCAGGTTGATGATTACCAGTTTGGAGGCGGCGCAGGTATGGTGATGATGCCCGAGCCTTTGGCCAATGCCATTGATGAATTACAGGCTGTTGAAAAATTTGATGAAATCATTTTTATGACGCCGGATGGGGTTTCTTTCAACCAGAAAACAGCCAATAGCTTATCGCTGAAAAATAATATCCTGATTATTTGTGGCCATTACAAAGGCATTGACGAAAGAATCAGGCAACGCTATGTAACCAAAGAAATTTCAATTGGCGATTATGTACTGAGTGGTGGTGAGCTTGCTGCGGCTGTAGTGGTAGATGCCATTGGCAGACTGATACCCGGCGTATTAAACGACGAAACTTCTGCGCTGCTGGATTCTTTTCAGGACAATTTACTGGCTCCCCCGGTATACACAAGGCCTGCCGATTTCAGGGGAGACAGGGTGCCGGATGTACTAATCCAGGGAGACCCCAAAAAAGTAGAAGAATGGCGACACGACCAGTCGGTACAAAGGACTAAAGAGAGAAGGCCGGATTTATTCAGTGAGGATTAATATTATATATTGGGCATCGAATGAATAGACCTGCCTCATCCATTCCTCATTCAATAATAGCCGGACTTTTTACGAAGTCAGGGTTGTTTCAATGATGATCATTTAAATAAATGGCTCCGTTTTACGGAGCCATTTATTATGCCTTGCATGCTTAATTAACTGCGATTAGTTTTTAATTCCAATAACAGGCAACTGTTTATCGTTGATCGTTTTATTAAATGATTTCAACTCATTATCCATTATTTTTTTCAGTTTCGCCAATTGAACATCTGCCTGTCCGCCCAATTCTGCAAATGCTTCGCGGGCCTGTTTGCTTGGCGGGTTCTGGCCACTCGCGGCAACATTATACAAGCCTGCAAGTTTATCATTTAACCGGATGGGGAAATTCAATACATCCTGGCCGCTTTTTGATTTGGTTTGATACAAAGCTTCTTCTACTGCTGTTAACTGTTTATTCAGGCTATCGGCCAGTTTCTTAATGTCTTTGGTTCCCGCAGTATCCAGTTTGCCCGTAAAGTCTGTGATTTGTGTACGCAGCGCACGAATATTTTTAATGCCTTTCTGTACTTCAGAAAACTTATCTCTTACCGCCAATAAGAATTCAACCTGGGCATCATAGTCGACTTCAGTCGTTTTATAATTGGGGTCTGCTTTTATCACAAAAGGAATATCAACAGAATCCTTGCCATACCTGAATCGGGCATTGTATTTGCCCGGTGCGGCTTTTGCCGAACCAATACCCCCATTCCATAAAATCAATCCATCTACTCTTTCGGCAGAGGGATAATTCATGTCCCAGGCAAACTGGTTCATGCCACTGTTAAATTCAAGTTTGTCAGACGGCTCTTTGGCTGTTTTGCTGAAAGTTTTGATCAGCTTGTTTTTCTTATCAAAAATGCTGATAGAAACTTTGGAAGAGTCGTTCGCATCTTTCAGGTAATAATTAAAAACTGCCCCGCTAACCGGGTTTTCTCCGGTATTTTGAGCTGTGCCAAACTGTCCGCGCCCGCCTCTTCTTCCACCCCCGCCTTCGGCACGGTAGGCATCGTTTACTTCGAATACGTGTAGGTTTTTATTGGTGATGGATGCATCTTTTTGCTGTAATACACCCAGGTCATCTATTACCCAAAAAGCCCTTCCCTGGGTTGCTACGATCAAATCGTTTTCTTTGATGGTCAAATCTGTAACTGGTACAACAGGAAGATTTAACTGAAACTTTTTCCAATTCATCCCGTCATCATAACTGATGTACATGCCATATTCCGTTCCTGCATACAATAAACCCGGACGTTTTCTATCGGTTCTCATTGCACGGGTAAAATGCATATTGTCTATTCCATTCGTTATTTTTTTCCATGTTTTTCCATAGTCTTCTGTTTTAAAAATATAGGGAGCGAAATCGTCCAGTTTGTATTTGGTACCTACAAAATAGGCTACTCCTTTTTTAAAGGGATCCGTTTCAATACAATTCCACATCATCCATTTACCGGCTTCCGGAGGCGTTACATTTTCCCAGTTCTTTCCGCCATCTTTGCTTACATGAATCAACCCATCGTCGCTGCCCGTCCACAACAAATCTTTTTCAAGTATGGATTCAGCCGCAGTAAAAATGGTGCAATAATATTCTACAGAAGTAGTGTCTTTGGTAATTGGTCCGCCGCTGGTCAGCTGGCGCGATTTATCATTGGAAGTTAAATCGGGGCA
>JBDKLG010000278.1:0-4467 GCA_039795695.1 Bacteroidota bacterium | reverse complement strand
TCGCCTTTCCATCTTTGGCTGCAATGCTTACATCCTTGATATGTAAATCAAATAACCTGTCCTTATATTCTTTTACAGCCTTATCAAGTGCTACACCTGCTCTTGTTGCATGGCCGATATCGATACAGAGTCCCATTCTTGCATCTTTGTTTTTGATTCTGTCGTACACATCTTTTGGTCCGGGATATAAAGCATCTTCCGGTCCGTGATTATGAATGGCCAGTTTGATATCAAACTCTTTTACTTTCTCTTCAGCATAATCCAAAACATCGTAGGAAGGTGCTCCTACAATCATTGGTACGCCTACTTTTTTGGCATAGGCAAATGCCTGGTCCACCGCTTCCCTGGTTTTCATGTAAATGACCCCTACCGTGTACACATTAATACCGGCATCTTTGAATTTTGCCATAGCCGCATTAATTTGTTCCTGACTGCTGTTGAGGGGGAGATGAATTTCTTTTACAGAAAGATTGGTAATGCCAACCCGCTTCATCATGGTGATTGATTTTTCGAGGTCGAATCTTGCAAAAGTAAAGCCTGCAATACCTACGGGCAGCGGGTTTGCAGCCATGGCACCGGTTGCTGAAACAGTATGATTGTTTGCTGCCTTACTTAAAAAAGGGGCTACAACTGAGCCCGCAAGGCCTAATGCTGATTTTTGGAGAAATTTTCTGCGTGAAGACATTTTATTTTTATTTAAAGTTTGTAAATAACCAATACTCATTTGATGCTAGTAGAAAATAACTTTTTGTGAATGGCCAGGTAAAAGATTTTGTACCCCATCGGGCATTTTCATTTAACAAACAATTCCCTTCTACCGTTTCACAATTTAGGCTCCCATCCTTTTTCATAGTCACGACCCCAGAGTTCCATGGCCTGTTTATCTTCTTTGATATGCCCATTGTTTTGATCTATCTGCAATGTTCTGCCTGTTCTTTGTGCAATATTACCCAACTGAACCCAGAGTGTACTTCTGTAACCTGTTTCTACATCTGCATTGGGTCTTTTACTCAGCCTTACCGATTCAAGGAAATTGGCTACATGAACAGCATCAAGGTTTTCATTTGGGCTGGCTGCATTTCTTCCATCAATAACTGCGGTGGATTTCACTTCCTTCAGGATAATTCCTTTCTCATCAAAAATGGTGTACCCGTTATGCCCTGTTTGCATAATGCCCTTGTCGCCATAAAACAGTACGCCTCTGTCGGACCCCTGCACTTTGAAGCCACTGCAACTGCGTCCTTCCCAAAGAAGGGTGGCATTGGGGCAATTAAAACTAATCAGTTGTGTATCGGGTGTTTCCCAATCATCCTGAAAATAATACCTTCCTCCGGTAGAACTTACAGAAAGCGGATAGTCAATTCCCAGTCCCCAGCGGGCCACATCTACTTCATGGGTACCATTGTTCAATGCTTCTCCTGTGCCCCAATGCCAGAACCAGTGCCAGTTATAATGAATCAGGTTATCCTTGTAAGGCCTGCGTGGTGCCGGCCCCTGCCACAGATCATAGTCCAACCCCGGCGGCACAGCAGCCGGTTTTCCGGTTCCGATTGATTTTCGTTGGTTGGTATACCAGGTTTTTGCAAGGTGTACTTTACCAATAATACCATTGTGCAATTCGTTAATTCCTTCTGTAAGCAGGTTCCAGGATCGGCGCTGTGCACCCATTTGAACAATGCGGTCATATTTTCTTGCAGCTGCGATGGCCAGCTCGCCTTCCCGTGGGTTATGCGATAAAGGTTTTTCTACATACACATGTTTTCCGGCTGCACAGGCTAATATGGCAGCAGGTGCATGCCAGTGATCGGGAGTGGCTATATAAACTGCATCCACTTCTTTGTTCAATAATGTTTTTCTAAAGTCGTTTTCGGCTTTCGGCAAATCTTTCCCTGTTTTTACAACCGCGTCCATTCCTTTCTGCCTTGCTTTTTCATCCACATCACAAATAAAATCTACCCTTGTATTCTCCTGTTTGGCAAATACTGCTGCCATCGCTTCTCCCCTGCTGTTGGTTCCAATAATGGCCATATGTATCCGGTCATTCGCCCCGATGATTCTGTTGTAACTTTTGGCACTGAATGTTTTGCCAACTCCCCCAATACCTATAACCAGCGAACCCTGAGCCAGGTTCTTAATAAATACTCTTCTGGACTTTTTCATTGCAGATTTATTAAGTAGTTAAAATGGCCGAAAGATTATTCAATTGAGTTATAAGCTACAATGAATCTGCTGATTTTTTGTTTTTTTGTGCAGGAAACCCCCAGCCGGGAGCCCAAAATTTACGAAAACGATGTAGTACTATAATAGTGTAAACACCAGCGGATACAGGGTACTGAAACCAAATTGTTTCGCTGCATATTATTGGATGAGTGGGATTTATACATTTGTTCTAATTGCTTCATATATTATTTGATTAGCCCATTGGTTTGAATAACTTTAAGCATTGCTATCATTTTAAAAACTAGGATTCATGTCATCATTACCCAATCATATCAACTGGGGAATCATTGGTTGTGGCGATGTTACCGAAAAAAAAAGCGGCCCCGCTTTTAACAAAGTTCCCAACTCATCATTGGTAGCCGTGATGCGGAGGGATATGGAAAAGGCAAAAGACTATGCCCGCAGGCATGGGGTTCCTAAATATTATGCCCATGCGACCGAACTGATCAACGATCCCGAAATCAATGCCATCTATATTGCAACGCCACCGGGCTCACATGAAACCTATGCCATTGAAGCCCTTGAAGCCGGTAAGCCTGTTTATGTAGAAAAACCCATGTCGGTAGATATTGCTTCCTGCAGCAGGATGCTGGATGCAGCTCAAAGAAATAGTGGTAAACTGAGCATTGCACATTACAGAAGGGCTTTGCCCATGTTTTTAAAAATAAAAGAGCTAATCACTGTCAGGGAAATTGGCGAAATAAGAACAGTCAGGATCAGCATGCTACAACCCAACAAATCAGGTTTAATTACAGAAACAGCAGATAACTGGCGCGTGAATCCTGCCATTGCAGGTGCCGGATTGTTTTACGATCTGGCTCCGCATCAACTGGACCTGGTTATGTATTTTTTTGGGCATCCCCGGCATGCATTTGGCTTCAGTGCGAATCAGGCAGGATTTTATGAGGCGGAAGATATTGTGTCGGGCCTTATGGAACTGCCTGAAAAAATTTTATTTAACGGCCATTGGTGCTACACTGTAGGGGAAGGGATAGAAGAAGACCTGTTTGAAATCATCGGTTCCAAAGGAAAAATCTGTTTCCCTGTTTTTGGCCAGACAATCACAATTCAACAAGGAAGTTCTACTGAAGTATTGCATTTTGAGCATCCGGAACATATTCAGCAACCAATGATTGAAAAAATTGTGGGGTATTTTTTGGGGAAAACCGAAAACCCCTGTTCTGCAAAAGAAGCGATGGAAAGTATGAGGGTAATGGAAAGTTTTGCATATGGAAAACCGTTTTAATCAGGTTGAGCTAATAACCCATTTGTTTATGAACAAGCTCAAAAGAAGAAAATTTTTACAAACGGTTTCCGGGTTTACTGTTGCTGCGGGCATGGCTAATTTTCCCACACTGGCTGCCCGGAATAAATTACCCTTTAATGAACAAAACAGGTTTAAACTAAGCTTGAATGCTTATTCCTTTAATGAGCTTTTAAGAAAAGGATTGACCAATCTTGAGTTGGTGATGGATTTTTGCGCCGCTGAACAATTTGATGCCATCGATATTACGGGTTATTATTTTCCCGGATATCCTGCTGTTCCATCCGATGAATATATTTTCAAATTGAAAAGAAAAGCGCATCAATTGGGGCTGGAAATAAGCGGCACCGGCATTCGCAACGATTTTGGCGATTCGGATAAAAGCAAAAGAGCAGCTGAAATTGCGTTGATCAAAAACTGGATTGAAGTGGCTGCCAAACTGGGTGCTCCTGTTATTCGCATTTTTACAGCCGAGGCAATTACACCGGGTTATTCCTGGCAAACAATGGCAGACTGGATAGTAGCAGACATCAAGGAATGTGTGGCATATGGCAGGCAATTTGGCGTTATTGTGGCGGTTCAAAACCATAATGACTTTATCAAGACAGCCGAACAGATGACTTATATTATTCAAAAAGTAGCTAGTGAATGGTTCGGGCTGGTATCGGACACGGGTAGTTATGTAACAGAAGAGCCCTACAGTGAAATCGCCAAAACAGCCAACTATGCAGTTAACTGGCAAATCAAGGAAAAAATAAATTACCTGGGAGAGAACCGTGACATGGATCTGGAAAAAATATTTACCATCCTTAAAGCCTCAACTTATAGAGGTTATTTACCAATTGAAACACTTACACCCGGAGATCCATTTCAAATTGTTCCTCCATTTTTAAAGAAAGTAAATACAGCCATGAAAAAAATAATGGGCAACAATTATTAGACAAGCTATTTATTCTCGAGCTGGGTATTGTACTGCTCGGCCA
>JBDKLG010000277.1:0-3854 GCA_039795695.1 Bacteroidota bacterium | reverse complement strand
TAATGCCGGTCCAGAATTTATCGTTGCTGCCGGCTTTTTTAAAACCCTTATTGTTTTCCATTGTTTTAATTTTAATTGATGGAACAAAGCTAATAGACGGAAAATGTCTGTAAAAAGCCTTTTAGGCTGATTTGGGTAAAAAGGCGGTAAGTGCCGGAAAATGGTCGGTAAAGATACCCGGCTGTCTAAGCTACAGTTGTATTTACCGGTTCGGTTGCTGTTTTAGCAGGGTATTTGCTCTGCCAGCCAATTAATAAAACCCCTGCAATAACCAAGAAAGTGCCAATGATTTGTGCAGGGATGATTTTTTCGCCCAGAAAAAAATAAGCCTGAATAATGGTTGATACCGGGCCGATACTGGTGATGATGGATACATTGTTGCTGCCAATCTTTTTCATTCCATTACTCATTAAAAATGAGGGGAGTACGGTGGCCACCAGTGCCAGTGCAAGACTATACAGGCCTAATTTTTGTGTAAAATGAACCGATTGAATGGATTGTGTTACCAAAAAATGCAGAAATATCCCACCTGAAGCTGTTAGCATTGTATAAGCCGTATACCTGGTTACGCCTACTTTTTGCACCAGTCTCCCTGTTCCTACCAGGTAAAGAGAATAAGTAATGGCGCAGAGAAAAATCATGAAAGAGCCAAAGAAAAATTGCGGATTGGCAGTATCCAGTTTCAGTTCGCCAAAATAAGCGATGCCAATGCCCAGATAAGTTAATACCAATGCAACCAGCTGCATGCTGTTCAGCCTGATTTTGAAAAAGAAGGTATTGATCAATACCGCAAATGTGGGGTATAGAAAAAGAATCAGCCTTTCCAGGCCTGCCGTAACATATTGCAAGCCTATGAAATCAAATAAACTACTCAGGTAATAACCCAGTATGCCCATTACCAATATTCCCAGCCAGTCTTTCCACTCCAATACCCGCTGTTCTTCTTTTCTGCTTACCAGCCAAACAGCAAACAAGTAGAAAGGCAGGGAAAACAACATTCGTAAAGCCAGGAGGGTAGTGGCATCTACTCCGGTTGACCGGAATGCCAGTTTTACAAAAATGGCCTTGGTAGAAAATAAAACTGCTCCGGCTAAAGTAATGAAGAATCCGGCCAGGGTTAATTGATGCGTAGGTACTTTATTCATGTGCGGAAGCTTGGATGCAATACATACGTATCAATTTTGCCATAGGATTATGCACTAACGTTAAAATCTCTCAAAGCATCGTTCAGACTGGTTTTCAGGTCGGTGCTGGCTTTTCGCTGTCCGATGATCAAGGCGCAGCTAACACTGAATTCTCCGGCATTGAATTTCTTTACATAACTGCCCGGAATTACAACGCTTCTTGCAGGAACACGCCCTTTGTATTCAACCGGCTCTGTGCCGCTTACATCAATTATTTTGGTAGATTGGGTAAGTACCACATTTGCACCTAATACAGCTTCTTTTTCTACAATAACCCCTTCAACCACTATACAACGGCTTCCGATAAAGCAACCGTCTTCAATAATTACAGGACTGGCCTGCAGAGGTTCCAGTACCCCACCAATTCCTACGCCCCCGCTCAGGTGTACTCCTTTGCCAATTTGTGCACAACTGCCCACGGTAGCCCAGGTATCAACCATTGATCCCTCATCCACAAAAGCCCCGATATTGACGTAGCTGGGCATTAAAACAACCGATTTGGCAATATAAGAACCATATCTGGCAGTAGCAGGTGGTACGGCCCTTACACCCAGTTCCTGGTAATTTGTTTTCAATAACATTTTATCATAAAATTCGAAGGGGGGTAGCTCCCAGGTCTGCATCTGCTGAATACCGAAATAAAGCAGAATGGCCTGTTTTACCCATTCGTTTACCACCCAACCTTCAGCTTCAGGCGATGCCACCCTTAAACGGCCTTTATCAAGCTCCTCGATGACCGTTTTTACGGCGTCTGAGTACTTGGTTTGCTTTAATAGTTCCCTGTTAGACCATAGTTCCTGAATACTTGCGGATAATGCAGACATCTTGCTATTTTTTTGCAAACATACAGTAGGAATCTATTATAGCATATAAGAAGCGTAAATGTTCTGCCACAATTTGTAAATTGCCCGCATAAATCAAGTTTCAACCCAATTATGCAGCCATTTAACAGTGATATCGAAGCCTGTTTGGAAAAACTGGACCAGGGAGAGCTGATTTTATACCCCACCGATACTGTTTGGGGAATTGGCTGCGATGCCACCAATCCCGCTGCCGTTGAAAAAATTTATCGCCTCAAACAACGCTCCGATACCAAGGCCATGATTGTATTGGTAGCAGAAGAAAGGGATATTTTAACCTATGTGACACAGGCGGAGCTGCAAATTTTCGATTATATCAAAGGGGTAAACAGGCCCACCACCGTAATATATGAAGGGGCAGTAGACCTTGCCGAGAATCTATTGGCCGCCGATGGTTCCGTAGCAATCCGCATCTGTGACGACCTGTTTTGCAAGCACCTCATCAAAAGATTCAGAAAGCCCATTGTAAGTACTTCCGCCAATCTAAGCGGTTATCCTGCCCCGGCCAGTTTTAAAGATATTGAGCCCATCATCAAAGACGGCGTGGCTTATGTGGTTAATTACCGCCAGGAAGATACGGAATACCATAAGCCATCCTCCATCATCAAATGGGAAAAAAACGGCAGCCTTACCATTATCAGGCCCTGACCAGGCTTGCCCCGACATGCAAGCTCCCAGGCCCTTTCAGCAAGAGAAAATATACTTGACCAGTCACTTTGACTTTTCAAATTAACTTGCTAACTTAAAGGGAACAAAGTCATTGAATGCCCAAGCGCCTACCAAATATTACCGATCGTGCATTTCCATCTATTGTAAAACCATTGGATAATAAAACCATACTGAAATCCAAGAAGGTAAGAATCAAGGTAGTTTCAAAAAAAAGAATTCAGCGGGAGCTAAAAAAAATATTCAACAGTTTTATCCTTTTTGACTGGGAGTTTTACAGCAATGAACTCGAATATGAATAAAGGATCAGTTTTCTATTTATTATCCTCACAGTTGAACTTAAATTTCTCATGGCAACAGTAAGTTCTTGCCTATTTTTGCTGGTATGCAAAAAATACTCATCATCCAAACTGCATTTATTGGCGATGTTGTTTTAGCCACAGCCATGCTGGAAAAATTGCACAAACAATTGCCAGCTGCATCTTTGGATATGCTGGTAAGGAAGGGGAACGAATCACTGTTCAACGGTCATCCGTTTATGAACAGGGTTTTGGTTTGGGACAAGCAAAAAAGAAAATACAGCAACCTGTGGAATACGATCAGGGAGATTAGGAAAAACAGGTATGATATGGTAATCAATGTGCAAAGATTTGCAGCTACAGGACTGATGACAATTCTTTCCGGATCGCCTGTTACGATTGGGTTTGACAAGAATCCTTTCAGTTTGTTTTTTTCGAAAAAAATTGGTCATCAGGTAAACGAAGAGGGTAGACCAATGCACGAAATTGACCGAAACCAGTTATTGTTAAACACCATTGCGGCAGGAGCAGCAGCCATGCCTAGATTATACCCTTCTGTAAATGATTTTGAAAAACTAAGTGCATTAAAAAATCAGCCCTATATCTGTATTGCACCCGCATCTGTATGGTTTACCAAACAGTTTCCTGCCAGGCAATGGGAATTGTTCATCAATCAAATTCCGCCGGGTATGAAAATTTACCTGCTTGGGGGCAGGGGGGATATTGCTTTGTGTGAATCAATTAAAGCGCATGCCGGGAATATTTCTGTAGAAAACCTCGCTGGCAAACTCAGTTTTCTCGAATCTGCCGCTTTGCAAAAAGATGCCCTGATGAATTATGTCAAT
>JBDKLG010000276.1:0-6005 GCA_039795695.1 Bacteroidota bacterium | reverse complement strand
AACTATGCATTCTGGTATCGCAAGGCAAAATTGCAGGAATCCGGAAAGGACAGTTCCGGTGCATTAAAATCTTACCGATACGCGATCAAAATCTACCCCTCTCCTGATGCCATGCTTGCTGCCGCCAATTTACTGGCTGAGAAAAAAGATTCAACCGCAATTTTAATTTGCAGGCAAATTGAGGGGCAGCGTATGGGCAGAGAATATACGGCTCATTGCGCTTTTATTTCGGGGGTTTATTATGCCAGAACCGGACAATACGATAAAGCCCTCACTGCATTCAATCGCTGCATTAATAACTATTACCAGTATACAGAAGCCTATATGGAAAAGGGGTTTCTACTATATGATGCCAATAAGACTGCGGAAGCTTTGCAGGTATTCAAAACACTGGTCGCCATAAAAAACACCTATGTAAATGGTTATTATTGGATTGCAAAGTGTAATGAAAAATTAAGTGCACAATCTGCTGCCATAGAATATTACCAAAAAGCACTTTTATTAGACCCGAATATTCCCGAAGCCAGGGCTGCATTAAAGCGTTTGGGGGTTAAATAAGGGGAAAACTAAATTATTGCTTATTTTGCCGGCTCTTATTCTTAGCATCAACAATACATTTTTTTATGGCCATCATTGCCCCATCCCTTCTCAGTGCTGATTTTTTGAACCTTCAGAAAGACTGCGACATGCTGAATAGCAGTGAGGCAGACTGGTTTCACCTGGATGTGATGGATGGGCAGTTTGTTCCAAATATCAGTTTTGGATTACCCATAATCGAGCAGGTGCGAAAAACTACTTCCAAAACCTGCGATGTTCACCTGATGATACTGGAACCGGGTAATTATGCAGCAGCATTTAAAAAAGCCGGCGCAGATAACCTTACGGTGCATTTAGAAGCCTGTCCGCACTTACACAGAAACATCCAGCAAATCAAGGACCTGGGCATGAAAGCAGGCGTGGCATTGAATCCGCACAGTTCTGTTCAGTTGCTGAATGATGTAATGAACGATATTGATATTGTTTGTTTGATGAGTGTAAACCCGGGATTTGGCGGACAGCAATTCATTCCTCAAACACTGAATAAGATCCGGGAACTGAAAAAGATGATTCTGGAAAAAAAAGCCGGTACTCTGATTGAAATTGACGGAGGCGTAACACTGCAGAATGCTGCGTCCATCCTGCAGGCAGGTGCTGATATACTGGTTGCAGGGAATACTGTTTTTAAATCAGCCGACCCCCTCGCTACCATTGCTGCATTAAAAAAATTGTCTTAGTCTTCTCACCGGGAACAACAGCGGTTTACAATTATTTAATCTTAGCGATACAACAGCGCTGCTCCCCAGTTTCATAATACTATCCACACCTGTGTATAAGATATGTTAGGTTTTTATATTCTTAAGGAATTAAATTTGAAACAGCAGTTAATCAAGTTCTTATTAATCATTAAACCGTAACAGATTGACAGAAACCATTATTAACCTCGAGTCCGTTAATCCCATTGAATTCTTTGGCGTGAACAACGGAAAATTAGATTTGCTGAAAAAGAAATTTCCTCTCCTAAAGATCCTCTCCCGCGGGACACAATTAAAAATGAGCGGGGCACCCGAACAAATAGAAACAGCAAAAGAAAAAATTGATCTCATCATTCAGTACCTCGAAAGAAATGGTCATTTAAGCGAAAACTATTTTGAACAGATTCTTGGCGGCGACGATGCCGAAACAGTTGACAATTTTATCGACAGAAATCCAAACGATATCCTCGTTTTTGGCCCCAATGGAAAAACAGTTAGGGCAAGAACCCAGAACCAGAAGAAGATGGTACATGCAGCAGACCGCAATGACATCGTTTTTGCCATCGGGCCGGCCGGCACCGGTAAAACCTATACTGCCGTTGCATTGGCAGTAAGGGCACTGAAAAACAAGCTGGTTAAAAAAATTATTCTTACCCGTCCGGCTGTAGAAGCGGGCGAAAGCCTTGGTTTCTTACCCGGCGATTTAAAAGAAAAAATTGATCCTTATCTAAGGCCATTGTATGATGCATTGGATGATATGATTCCGGCAGACAAACTGGGTTATTACATGAGTACCAGAACCATTGAAATTGCTCCATTGGCTTATATGCGGGGCAGAACCCTGGATAATGCATTCATCATACTGGATGAAGCCCAGAATACGAATGACCTTCAGTTAAAAATGTTTTTAACCAGGATTGGTGCCAATGCCAAAGCCATTATTACCGGCGACCCTACCCAGGTTGACCTTCCAAGGAATATGCGCAGCGGACTTGAAAAATCAACCCGCATCTTAAAAAATGTGGAAGGCATTGCCCATATCGAATTAAATGAGGAGGATGTGGTTCGTCATAAACTGGTGAAAGCGATTATCAAAGCTTACGAGAAGGAGAAAGAAAAAGAGGAATCCGAACAGGGGCATCATAGATGATAAAAAACAAAGCCGAAGAAATTTCTTCGGCTTTGTTTTTATTGTCCCAGTATTTCATGGCCTAATTTATCTCTCTTTGTTTCCAGGTATTTCAGGTTATGTGAATTGGGGTTCATTTCAATGGGTACAATTTCAACAATCTCTAATCCATAGCCTTTCAATCCGGCCCTTTTCCTGGGATTATTACTCATCAGTTTCAGTTTATTGGCACCCAGGTAACGCAGCATTTGCGCACCTACGCCATAGTCTCTCTCATCCATTCCAAAACCCAGGTGAAGATTGGCTTCTACGGTATCCATTCCCTCTTCCTGTAGTTTATAAGCTTTCAATTTATTGATGAGGCCAATTCCCCTGCCTTCCTGGTTCATATAAAGAATGATTCCCTTACCCTCCTGCTCTACCATCTTCATGGCCTGGTGCAATTGTTCGCCGCAATCACATCGAAAGCTGCCAAGTATATCGCCGGTAAAGCAGCTGCTGTGTACACGTACCAGCACAGTTTCCTCTTTTGCCCAGGCCCCTTTAACCAGCGCCAGGTGTTCGGCACCACTTGTTTTTTCTTTAAAAGCTACCAGGGTAAAATGGCCATATTTTGTTGGCATATCCACCCTAACCAGTTCTTCAATTAAGGAATCGGTTTTTAATCGGTAATCAATCAAGTCCTTGATAGAAATAATTTTCAAGCCCAATTTTTTGCCAATTTCCATTAACTGTGGAAGCCTGGCCATTGTTCCATCCTCATTCATCACTTCTACCAGTACCCCGGCAGGCTCCAGGCCTGCTAACCTTGCCAGGTCTACTGTTGCTTCGGTATGGCCTGTTCTTCTCAAAACCCCACCTGGCTTCGCTTTTAAAGGAAAAATATGGCCGGGCCTACCTAAGTCGGCAGGTTTTGTTGTTGGATCTACCAATGCTCTTACAGTTTTTGCCCTGTCCTGGGCTGAAATACCGGTACTTGTTCCATTTCCAATCAGGTCTACCGAAACAGTAAAAGCCGTTTCATGCAAAGAAGTGTTGGAACTAACCATGGGTTCCAATAATAATTGCCCGCATCTTTCTTCTGTAAGCGCTACACAAATGAGACCACGCCCCTCCTTGCTCATAAAATTGATGGTTTCAGGGGTGGTATGCTCGGCTGCAACAATCATATCCCCTTCATTTTCGCGGTCTTCATCGTCTACCACAATAACCATCCGCCCAGCACGGATGTCCTCAATCGCATCTTCAATCCTGTCTAACATACAATGGTTTAAGCCGCAAAATTACAATCCTTGTTTTGTATTACCACCATCATGGGATTAATTCTTGTTTTCGCTCCTTTTTAGACGGGTCAATATGCGGTAAATACCTATTGAAAAAGCAAGCCACAGGTATTTTTTTTGAATTAAAATCAGCCCAATGCTCCTTAAAATCCTACTTATCGGCCAGGCCCTAAGTTTTGCACTAAGTACTGCGGCACAACAAACAGTCAGCTCTGTCAGAGGAATGGTTTCTGCCGCAAACAACCTGCCGGTGGCGAGTGCTACCATTATGCTGGAATATGAGCCCACACAAACAAAGTTTTTTGCGATAACCAGCAAAACAGGTTGGTATTATTTTACCAACCTCTTGTCCGGTGGCCCTTATCAATTAAATGTGACTGCCGAAAACTATAGAGCTTTTTCAAAAAAAAGCATCAACCTGGCACTTGGAGAAACAGCTATTGAACACATCGGTCTGCAAAGCGCTACAACAATACTGTCACCTGTAACCGTTTCTACCGCTTTAAAAAATACAAATGCGTTTTTATACAGGCAGGGTTATGTATTGCAAAAAAATGAATTGGCCACCATTCCCTCTATCGGAAACCAATTAACAGACTACCTGCAAACAGTGCCTGGTTCAAATAAATTGGCCAATAAGGAGGGAGCGATAAGTTTTGCCGGGCAAAACAACCGGTATAATGCTTATTATGTAGACGGAGCCATCAGTAATGATGTTTTTGGCCTGTCCAATTCAGGCATTAACGGAGGCATCGCCGGGCTCTCACCCTTGCCCGCAGAAGCGATTGACCAGTACCAGGTAGCCATTTCACCCTTTGATGCATCACTGGGAAATTTTACAGGTGCAACCATTAATGCCGTTACAAAATCGGGCAGTAATTATTTTACTGCAGCTAATTATGCATCCTTTATTAATCCGGGTTCTGCCAACCCCGCAATAAAAAAAGACTACCAGCCTGAGAATGATGCTGCTAAAGGGTTTAGCACGGGTTTCAGCGCACAGGGGCCCCTTGTTTTCAACAGGCTTTTTTATTTTATGAACATGGAAACGCAAAGAGAAATATCGCCAAAAAGCAATGCTGCAGCATATGAAGGAAACACACAAAATCCGGCAACCTGGAAAATCCTTACCAACACATTGCAAAATATTTACCATTACGATGCGGGTACTGTATTTTCTTCCGAAAACAGTTTACACAATGATAAGCTTGTACTGAAATTTGACTGGAACAAAAGCAGTAAGCACCACATTTCCATATCACAAAGGGTTTCACTGGGGGAAAGGATTCATGAGAACAGGAATGATGCCAATACCCTTTATTTCAGCCATAGCGGATACCAGTATAAATCTGCCATCTATTCTGTGTCTGCCAGCCTGCATACAGTACTCAGAAAAAACGCTGGCAATAAACTGCTACTCACTTATACCCATGTGTGGGACAAAAAACTGCCCCTGGGAAATCCATTTCCAAGAGTCACCATCTATGATGGAGAAGGTGTAATTCAATTTGGTTCCGATATCAATACTGCTATGAATGAATTGATACAAAAAAACCTGACCCTGTACAATACAGTTCATTTTGTGCTGGGCAACCATACCCTGAAAGCGGGTATAGAGGCAGAATACCAGTTTATCAGGAATAGTTTTCTTCAAAATGGATTTGGCAATTATTCATTCAGTTCCCTAAGCGATTTTTTTACCAACCGGCACCCGGCAGGCTATCGTATTGAGTTTCCGCTAAATAATCCAAAGCAGCAAATGGAATCAACAACAGCAACAAGATTCTCCGTTTTCAAATCAACTGTATTTATCAATGATAGTTATGCGATAAGAAAAAATTTATTGCTGCAGTTTGGTATCAGGGTCGAGAGTCAGCAATATGGCGAAAGCCCCGGAGCGAATGATTCACTCAATGAAGTTTTTCTGCCCATCATAGAGAGGCTGAGGTTTACAGAAAATGCCCTGTCGGGGAAAAAACCCTTGATTGCCAAAACTGTTTCACCAAGGGCAGGTTTTATTTTGCATTTTACCAAAATTGCTACCCTTGTTAAGGGTGGCTTGGGAATATTTACAGGAAGGATTCCACTGGTATGGCCTGCAGGGGTTTATGCCTTGAACGGTGAAAAAACAGGTGGTTATACCGCTACTGCGGCAGACCTGGCTAAAATAAATTTTCGTACCAATCCTTATCGCCAGTGGTTGCCGGAAGAACTTGGAAGCAAGCCCAATCATTCGCCCATCAATTTATTGTCGGCCATATTAAAAATGCCCACAGTATTCAGGTCTTCGCTAAGCATCGA
>JBDKLG010000275.1:0-27416 GCA_039795695.1 Bacteroidota bacterium | reverse complement strand
TATTACAGAAACTGATCTGGTAAGGCAAAGATGGCTCAGCAACAATTACTATGGCCAGATAGCTTCCCTGCAGTACAAACACCGGAAAGACGATATCACTATTGGAGGGGGCTGGACTTTTTATGATGGCAAACATTTTGGCACAATTCCATGGATTAAAACCGGTGCTGTGCCTCCAAACTACCGGTACTATGATTATCCTGCCAGCAAGTCGGACCTGAATTTGTATACCAAATGGCAACACGGTTTTGCTGCCAACTGGTTATTGTTTGCAGATATACAATACCGCCATGTAAACCATGACATGCAAGGATTTGAGGGTAATGCAGCATTGATGGTCAACAGAAATTTTGATTTCCTGAATCCTAAAGCGGGTATCACTTATTACAAGAATGCTGTACAGGCAAGCTTCAGCTATGCAATGGGAAACAAAGAGCCCAACCGGGATGATTTTCAAACAGGCAAAGGCACACAGCCCAGGGCAGAAACCCTTCATGATCTTGAATTGAATTTTGAAAAAAAATCGGGTGAGTTCCAATGGGGTACTACTTTGTATTACATGTATTATGTAAATCAGCTGGTTTTAACAGGCCAGATCAATGATGTGGGTTCCTATACGAGAAGCAATATCCCCCATAGCTACCGACTGGGTATCGAGTTGCAGGCTGCTGCTTTTATGAGTAGCTGGTTTAATTTTTCAGGCAATATCAGTCTGAGCAGAAACAAGCTTGCTTCTTATACTGAATACATCGATGATTATGATACGGGTGGCCAGCAGGCTGTTGGTCATTCGAATACGACAATCTCCTTTTCACCTGCAGTGGTAGGGAGTTTGACTTTGAATTTTATTCCTGTAAAACAATTGGAATTGAGTTTGATCAGTAAATATGTTGGCAAACAGTATATGGACAACAGTGAACAGGAAAACAGGATGTTGAAGGCATTTTTTGTTCAGCATGCCAGGGCATCCTGGAAGCTGAATCATTTTATTTTCCATGAATGGAATTTTATGCTACAGGTAAATAATCTTTTCAACCACCTGTATGAGCCCAATGGTTATACCTATAGTTATGTATACAATAAAATACTAACCACCGAAAATGGCTATTATCCGATGGCGGGAAGGAATTTTATGGCGGGGGTGAATATAAGGTTGTAAAAAATGAATGCTGTTGGATGAGCGCAAATGACTACGCTTATCCAACAGTATTATGAATCATTTGCCAATTTTTTCCTGCCAGGCCAGCATACCGCCTGTTACATTTACCACATTTTTGAAACCCATTGCTTCCAGCATCAAACAGGCCTGTCCGCTTCTGTTACCGCTTCTGCAATAAATATATACCTGGTCTTCTTTCAGGTCATCGATTTCTTCTGTTTGCATGGTTTGCACTTTTCCCAGCGGAAGAAGAAGTCCGCCGATATTGAATGCTGCATTTTCCTGTGGTTCTCTTACATCTACCAGGTTTAGGTTTTCGCCGGCGTCAATTTTGGCCTTCAACTCTTCAACAGTAATGGTTTGCATAGCAATTGTTTTGTATTAAAATTAATTCTTTGGAGACTGTAAACTGTCTTTTACAGGAGCAGTTGGGCTGATGTATACATCAATCATTTGCCCTTGCCGCATTTTATTGGGTACGCGCAATCCGGCTGCACCTATTGAATCGGTAAGTGTTTCGGGGGACTGGCGAACAACAAAAGCAGCTGCAGAATCGGCAATCGTGCTTAGGGCAATGATGGAACCCATGGAGAGGTTCATGCCCGTGAGGTAATTTCTTGCTTCGGGTAATGTCATACCCACTAAATCGGGAACGGTTAATTCGGATCCGCCGGAGCCGCTACCCAACACAAAACTAATAATCGAACCTATCGGAATTTTTGTGCCGGGTTTGATGGGTGCATCATTCCAAAGCTGTGCCAGTACTGCGTTCTGTGCAATATCGGGCTGGTAGCTGATATCACCCAGTTTCAGACCCAGGCTTTGCAGGTACATTTCTGCACTTTTGATAGAGAATCCGGCCAGGTTAGGCATTTCAACCTGTGGGGGAATGGTTCTGTTAATAGTAAGATAAATGGTCCTGCCTGCTTTAACGGTTGCATCGGCTTCGGGTAATTGCCTGATTACCGCCTGTTTTGCGATTGAATCAATGTATATTGAATCCTGTATAACCACATCAAAGCCTTTGTCTTCCAATAGTTTTTTAGCTGCCATGGCATTCTGGCCGGTAACAGCGGGTACTTTCTCCAGTTTACCAAAACCTGTTATCCAGGAAAGTGATGCAAAGAAAATCAATACCAGTACCAATAGCAAACCAAGCCCTGCGAGTATGTTTACCCAGAGAGGTTTATCGGTTATTTTTTTTATAAAAGCTTGCACAAAAAAAGTTTAGGTACGGCAATCGATGTTTCCCAATTTCTATCTGTCAATCATGGCATTAAGATACGGCTTGTTCAATTACTGCCGAATAAAAATCCTGTAAACTCCATCCCATGGCTTTCACCTGCTGAGGAATAACACTGGCTTCGCTTTGGCCGGGTACGGTATTTACTTCCAGCATATATGGCTGTTGGTCGGCTGTATGGTAAATAAAATCTATCCTTACTACTCCCCTGCAGTTGAGCAGTTCATATACTTTTTTTGCAGCGGATTCCAATTGTTCCTGCATCAGGTTTGTGATGAGTGCCGGGGTGGTTTCCTTGCTTTTTCCCTGGTATTTTGCCTCAAAATCAAAGAACTCATTGCCTGTTTCAATTTCGGTTATGGGCAGTACCAGGATATTCCCATTGCTTTTAAAAACACCGATGGTAAATTCTCTGCCACCGATAAACTCTTCCACTAAAACCTGGTTGTCTTCTTTAAAAGCTTTGTCCAAAGCTTCGGGTAGTTCTGCGGCTTTATTCACTTTGCTCATACCGATACTGCTACCGCCGTTATTGGGTTTCACAAAAACCGGCAGCCTGAGTTGGGCCAGTACAGTTTCAGCAGAAACTGGAGAATGTTTGAATAGGTGCATGGATTTAGCAACGGCAATTCCGCCAAATGCAGCAACGGCAACGGTATATCGCTTATTAAATGTTAGTGCAGAAGTAGCGGCATCGCAACTGGTGTAAGGTATTTTGAGCATATCGAAATAGCCCTGTAATTTACCGTCTTCGCCCGGGGTACCATGGATGCAAAGCAGTACCGTATCGAAATTTATTTTTTGTCCATTATCGTTCACAGAAAAATCGTCTCTGTTCACTGTTGACTTAGCTCCTTCGGCCGGTTCATACCACCATCCTGCTGCATTAATATCAATGCGGTAAACATCATATTTGTTTCTGTCGATATTATTTCCAACGGTAATGGCGCTTTTATAACTTATCTGGGCCTCTCCGCTTAATCCGCCTGTTACCAGGGCAACCTTTTTTTTCATACTGCTTTATTAGGCAACAAATATACTTGGGAAGAAGGTAGTTGGGGAAAAGAAAATGTGAATGTTTTTTTGGGGTGTACCCTGGCCCCGGCTTACGCATAGGGGTTGCGGGGTTAACTATAAAGGGATGGGTATGCCCACAAAAAAGGTGAAGAAACAGCCTGTCTCTTCACCTCACATGGACGGGAAATATCACCCGCCGTTACTGGTTGTTGCCATTTGCAGCAACAATTATGATTACTTAAAATTAGTAATGCGCACGAGTTTTTGCAAGTATTCTGGCTAAAAAAGTTTAGCACATCCCAATGTGCATCAAATGTGCATTTTGGCCTTTTTTGCCAGCAGCTCGTCTACGGTTTCTCTGTACATTTCATCGGGAACACAGCAGTCTACCGGGCATACAGCTGCACATTGTGGTTCTTCGTGAAAACCCTGGCATTCGGTACATTTATTTGGTGTGATGTAGTAAGTGTCTACACTTACGGGGGCAAAACGCTGGTCGCTGCTTACAGCGGTTCCGTCCATCAATGTGAATTCGCCTTTAATGGTGGTTCCATCGGAAATAGACCATTCAACGCCACCTTCATAAATAGCGTTATTAGGACATTCGGGCTCGCAGGCGCCGCAGTTGATACACTCTTCGGTAATTTTGATTGCCATACAAAATGGGTTTGTTGGGTTAGTGATTCTACATTTGCATATCAAAAATACGGCTGAGAAATGATTTTACAAGAACGAATTCAACTAATGTTTCAATTAGGCCAATATATGCAGGGCCGGGAGGAGGAATGGCTGGAGGCAAAAGAAAGGGCTTACCGGGAAAACCAATGGTTTGTTCCCGACTTTATCGATCGCTCCGTGAACGCTATTTCCCGCTTTTTCCTTGAGCCGGATTTACTGGCAGCATGGGCTAAAACCTATGCTGTGCCTGATATTCAGCGCAATCCGCGCAGGATTGGTATTGTGATGGCGGGTAATATTCCCCTGGTTGGGTTCCATGATTTTTTAGCTGTTTTTATCAGTGGGCACAAACAGCTGATCAAGGTTTCAGGGAAAGATGAGGTATTAATCGGCCATCTTTTAAAAAAATTACAGGAATGGAATCCGAAGATAGCCGATTGGGTAAGTTTTGCTGAAAGGCTGAACCACTGCGATGCCTATATTGCTACCGGAAGCAATAATTCGGGGCGGTATTTTGACTATTATTTTGGAAAATATCCGCATATCATCAGAAGAAACAGGACTTCCGTAGCAATTCTTGATCATACCGAAACCCCTGAGGAATTAAGGCTTTTGGCTGATGATATACAGCTCTATTTTGGTTTGGGGTGCAGGAATATTACCCAATTGTATGTACCCGAAGCTTACGATTTCATTCCGCTATTGGATGCACTGAAAAACTATGCACATTTACTGGATTTTCATAAATACAAGCACAATTATGACTACCATCTTGCCTTGTTAATTATGGGCAATAAATATTATATGAATAATGATGCAGTAATTCTGACTGAAAATGATTCTCCTTTTTCACCCGTAAGCCAGGTACACTATTGTTTTTATAACAGTAAGGAAGCATTGGAAAAAGAGCTGGCCCAAAAAGAAAGCATACAGTGTGTGGTAGGCCATGGCCATCTCGAATTTGGGAAAGCCCAGAGCCCGGGTTTAATGGATTATGCTGATGGGGTAGACAGCATGGCATTTCTAAAGGGTTTAGGCGGCTAAGCCATTGGGTTTAGTACAAAACAGCAGATGCATCATTACATTTTGACAGATATTATCCTGTTTTGAACTACTTTAGATTCAATTTGTTAGATGAAGTACGAGATTTGCCGTAAAACATTTGTTAAATGGTGCCTGAACTGACCTGTCAATTAAACAGTATCGTTTATTTGCTATCAGAAAGGCATAATATTTGACCAATTAAATAAAAAAGCAAGATGACTATGAAACTCAAGAACATTTTAGCCGTTGTGGCCATAAGTGCGGTTACTGCCGTTGTGAGTGTATGGGGCTATGGAAAAGTTTTGGAACACCAAACCGCAGGCATTCAGGAATCGGGGAAACTGCCCGTTAATTATGCGGGATTTTTTGGGAACAATGCTCCGGCCGTTACTGTAGACTTTACACCCGCTGCTACAAGTGCAACACCTGCAGTTGTGCATATTAAAACAAAAACCAAGGCCAGACAGGTAAGCAATAATAGTCAGCAAAGGTCCAGAAACCCTTTTGCAGATTTATTCGGTGATGACTTTGGCGATTTTTTTGGAGGCCCGAGGGTGATTCCGGAACAAAGGGCCAGCGGAAGCGGTGTAATTATTACGGATGATGGCTATATCATCACCAATAACCATGTGGTAGATGGTGCGGATGAGATCAATGTAACACTTGCCAATAAAAAGTCCTACAAGGGCACGGTAATAGGTACCGACCCAAGCAGTGATCTGGCGGTAATAAAAATTGATGCTAAATCTTTGCCCTACCTTGTTTATGGAAACAGTGATGAAACCAAATTAGGTCAGTGGGTATTGGCCATTGGCTATCCTTTAAGCCTTGATGTAACGGTAACAGCCGGTATTGTAAGTGCCAAATCAAGGTCCATTGGCATCAATGACAGACAAAGTAATACAGCCATTGAATCTTTTATTCAAACTGATGCGGCCGTAAACCCAGGTAATAGTGGTGGTGCACTGATTAATACAGGCGGGGAGCTGATTGGCATCAATTCAGCTATTGCATCCCCTACCGGTTCCTATGCAGGGTATTCTTACGCCATTCCGGTAAATATTGTAAAGAAAATAGTAACGGATATTGTGAAATTCGGGGCGGTTCAGCGTGCGTATATTGGTATACAATACCCAAGAGAGAATATAACAGATGAACAGAAAAAAGAGTTGGGCACAGGCTATAAGGAAGGAGAAGGTGTATATGTAACCGATGTAACTCCTGAAGGTGCTGCTTCCGCTGCGGGATTAAAAAAAGGAGATGTTGTTACAAAAATAAACGGCATCAATGTTACCAGCGGGCCTGAATTGCAGGAGCAGGTAACCCGTTATAAACCCGGTGATAAGATTACGCTTACTTATTTGAGAACCGGCAAAGAAAATACCGTTCCATTAACCTTAAAGAATAAAGCGGGTAATACAGAAGTTGTAAAAACTACCGGTATACTGGAGAAATTGGGTGCAGAGCTGGTTGCTGTTGACAGTAAAACAGCGCAGGCCAACCAGATTGCAGGAGGGGTATTGGTTAAAAAAATAGGCGAGGGTTTATTAAAGAAAACCCGGATGCAGGAAGGATTCATTATAACCAGTGTGAATGATCAGGAAATTAAATCGGTGAATGAACTGGATAAAATTCTTTCTATCAATAAGGGAAGAAAAGTGAAAATAGAGGGAGTATATCCAGGTTTTGAAAGTACTTATCCTTATCCTTTGGACCTGAGTGATCTTGACTAAAGAAAACAATACATAGAACCTGCTTAGCAGCGAAAAAAAAGGAACAGATGGCATCTGTTCCTTTTTTTTACAAAATCCGCTCAATCGCCATAGTCATGCATTCCGGCTTGCAAATAAATGTATCTGGTGACAGGTTGGATTTGTTGTTGAACAGAAACTCCAAACTGAAATTTTAAGTGGCATTTTTTTATGGTTGCTTATGATACACGATGTACTCGCCTGCCTGCAGTTCAAAATATTCTCTCCCTTCGAAGCCAAAAACTAATCCTGAAAACAGATTGGTGAAATTGCCTGTTAACCAGGGATGTTCAACAGTGATGGGAATCCTGTTTTGATTGGAAATATTCAAAATTACCAGTACAATATCTTCCCCCTTTCTTCTTAGAAATGCCATTATTTCATTGTCGTGGTTCGAGGGAAGTAAGAAAGTTTCGCCATCCCTTACTGCAGGGTTATTTTTTTTCAGAGCCAATAGACGCGCATAAAAATCAGCTAATGCCAATGGGTCGTTCCAGGCAATGGCATCTTTGTCAAAAAATTTAAGTCGTTTGGTATTGGCAGATTCCTGACCGCTATAAATAAGGGCCAAACCCTGCCAGGTGCAGGTAAATACGGCCCATGCTTTTGCAGTTATACCATATTTTTCATATTCAGTTCCATTCCAGCTGTTTTCATCGTGGTTGGTGGTGAAGAAAAGTTTGGTAGCTCCTTCAGGGTATTGGGTATATGCATGAAGTACGTCTCTGACAGATGAAAGGTTCGCTTCTTTCTTAGCATGTTTTTCTGTTTGATGCATGAACCACCAGGCATAAGTAGTATCAAATGCTTGATGGTAGCCCGGTTCTTCACATTCTGCCAACCAATACAAGGGTTTGATGCTGTCGCAGGCTGTTCTTGCATCTATCCAGAAATCCAGTGGCACCAGGTGGGCCATATCGCAGCGGAAACCGTCGATACCACATTCTTTCACCCAGTATTGCATGGCACTAATAAGCGCCAGTCGCATATCACCGGCATCAAAATTTAAGTCGATGACATCCTTCCATCCATTTTTTTCTGTAAAATTCCCGTCTTTGTCTTTCACATACCAATCTGGGTGTTCAATGGTCCAATGATGGTCCCATCCGGTATGGTTGGCTACCCAGTCGATGATTACTTTTAACCCGATAGCCTGCGCATCGGATACCAGTTTTTTAAAGTTGGCCAGCGTACCAAATTCAGGATTAATCGTATCATAACTGCTACAGGCATAATAACTACCCATACTGCCCTGTCTTGTTTTGATACTGATGGGAGTGATGGGCATGAACCAGAGCATTTCAACTCCCATTTCTTTTAGCCGCTGCAAATGCGAGCCGAAAGCTTCAAAACTGCCTTCATTGCTGAATTGTCTGATATTGACTTCATAAATATTGGCGTTTTTTGCCCAATTAACCATTGAAAATTTTTTATTCATATTGCTTTTGTGTGCTTACAAAGAAATAGTTTTAGGTAACATGAGCAATCAACCGAAACTGGAAAGAAAGATAGGTCTTTTACAGGCTACTGCTATCAATATGACCGACATGGTTGGAATTGGCCCATTTGTGGTACTTAGTGTGGTGGCAGAAACCATGAAGGGACCCTGGTTCCTGTATGCCTGGATTGCCGGGGCATTGTTGTCTTTTGTGGATGCAATGATCTGGAGCCAGTTGGGCTCTACCTACCCGATGGCCGGAGGAAGTTATAATTTTCTGAAAGAGGGTTATGGTGCAAAATGGGGGAAATTGATGAGCTTTTTATTTGTGTGGCAAACCATGATCCAGGCACCATTGGTAATTGCTTCTGCGGCTATCGGATTTTCGCAGTACCTGGGATACATACTACCCCTTACTGAAATACAGGGTAAAATGGTCAGCGGTATCCTTGTAATACTGATTGTTGTTTTATTGTACCGTAAAATTGAAGCCATCGGAAAAATCAGTCTATTCTTATGGATGGGTGTTTTACTGATTATGGCATGGATTATTGGAGGGGGCATTTTTCATGGGAATTTTATGGCTCCGGTTCATCACATCAATGATGGCATTCAGCTGGACCATGCTTTTGCTGCGGCCCTTGGTTTTGCCAGTGTAAAAACAGTTTACAGTTATCTCGGCTATTACAATGTTTGTTACCTGGGTGGTGAAATCATCCATCCGCAGAAAAATATTCCCAGAAGTATGTTTGTCTCCATTGCAGGAATTGCAGTTTTATACCTGTTAATGAATATCAGTGTTGCATCGGTGTTGCCGCTTGAACAGATCCGGCATAGCAAGTTTGTGGTAAGCGAATTTATTCAATACCTATCAGGATCTTCCCTGGCAAATATTGCCACCCTATTAATACTCTGGGTTGCATTTGCCTCCGTATTCTCGGCTACACTTGGCTACAGCCGCGTTCCCTATGCAGCTGCATCGGATGGTGCTTTCTTTAAAATATTTGCCAAACTCCACCCTACCAAACATTTTCCGCATATCTCAGTTCTTTTTTTAGGCAGCATCGCGTTTGTATTCAGTTTGCTTTTCAAACTACGTGATGTGATTGATGCGATTCTTGCCATGCGCATTCTTGTCCAGTTTATCGGGCAGGGCATCGGATTATTTTTATTGATGAAAAGAAAAGGGAGAAAACATTTTGCCTGGGTAATGCCTCTCTACCCATTACCTGTTATCCTTGCCATACTAATCTGGGGGTATATCTTTTTCTCTACCGGCCAGAAAATGATGATGGGGGGATTAACAGTAATAGCGTTGGGTGTGATTGCTTTTCTAATCAAATCAAGCAGAAACAAAGAATGGCCGTTTAGGAATTAACAGCAAGCGGTTGTTTTGTTTGACCACCTAAGAAAGGTTGCAGCAGCAGGCTTAAGAGTACAACTGCCATGGCTCCAACCACATTTAACCAGAGGAATCCAAGTCCGATGATTTCATATTTGTCCATGAGAAAGAATGCCACTACAATACATTCGCCCAGTATGGCCGAGATAAAAACGGCATTACTGCCAATCTTTTTAAAATAGAATGCAATGAGGAAAATGCCAAGGATCACTCCGTAAAACAAGGAGCCAAGTACGTTCACCGCTTCAATCAAACTGCCCATCCCTGTTGCGAACTCTGCTGTAATGATTGAGAATACCCCCCATGCCAATGTGTAATATTTGGAAATCCTGTACTCATTCTCGCATTGTTGAAGGTTGTTACTATCGTATTTTGTTCCGCTGAATCTCAGGTGAAAATCAACCATGGTGCAGGATGCCAGTGAATTCAATGCCGCAGCGATAGAACCCCAGGCGGCTAAAAAAATAATGGCAATCAATAAACCCACCAATCCTTTAGGCAGGAAGTCGACAACAAAACGGAGAAAAATATAATTGGTATCGTTATTATCACTATCGGGCAGCGCCTTTTTCAAAACTTTTTTATATTCTTTTTGTATGGATGCAAGCTTTATTGAACCGGCCTGCAGGCTGTCTTTGTAATTTATTTTATCTTCCAGAATATAGTTTTTGCTTAACTGTTGCTGGTTTGTTTGCTGGAGGTTAAAATTGCTTTCCAGCTGTGCAAGAGAGTCCTTATAGGGTGTTTCCTTTGCTTTTTCTGCAACTGCTTTATTAAAGAAAATGGGAGAATTGTTAAACTGGTAAAAAGTAAACAACATGGCTCCCAGTAATAAAATAAAAAACTGCATGGGTACTTTAACCAGCCCATTCATTAATAAGCCAATTTTACTCTCTGAATTATCTTTTGCGGTTAAATACCTTCCTACCTGTGACTGGTCTGTACCGAAATAAGATAAAGCGAGAAAGAATCCGCCAATTACTCCGCTGATAATGTTATACCGGTCTTTCCAGTCAAATCCTTTCTCGGAGATACCTGTTGTAATTACGTTAAGTTTTCCTGAAGCACCACTTACCTTTAAAGCATCCAGAAATCCTACACCCTCGGGCAGGTAATGCACAATGCAGTAGCCTGCTACAAACATGCCAGCAAATATGATGACTAATTGAAGTTGTTGTGTATAGGCAACCGCTTTGGCTCCGCCACTTACCGTATAAATAATCAATAGCCCACCCATTACAATATTTGTCCAGAAAATATCCCAACCCATCAAAGAAGAAAGTATGATGGAAGGTGCATAAATGCTGATTCCTGTAGATAGTCCTCTCGACAATAAAAAAAGAAAGGAAGTAAAGGTTCTTGTTTTGAGGTCAAATCTTTTTTCCAGGAATTCATACGCTGTAAATACTTTTACTTTATTGAACAGCGGTACAAAAGTGATGCAAAGAATTACCATGGCGATGGGTAATCCAAAATAATATTGTACAAAACGCATGCCATCAGTAAAAGCCTGTCCGGGTGCAGAAAGGAAGGTAATGGCACTGGCTTGCGTTCCCATGATGCTCAATAGCACCAGGTACCAGGGCATGCTGCGGTCGCTCAGGAAATAGCCTTCCAGGTTTCTTGCAGTACGGCTTTTATATAAACCATACGCAATAATCGCTGTAAGGGTAATAATCAATACTATCCAGTCGAGTCGACTCATGCAAAGTATTTAGTAAACCAGATAAAAAAGATAATCAGTATCAGGAGAACCGCCAATACAAAAAAGTACCATTTGTTCCAGCTTGAGAAAATTGGTATGCGATTTTTTGTGTTCATGATTTGTGCTTGCGATAGAAATTTATTTTCTCCTGTTTCCGCCCGATATCATGCCCCCGGCCAAAAGGCCAAGTACCAGCCCAATAATCAGGCCAACTTTAACATTTTTGATAAAAAAGCCGATACCCAAGCCTATTAGAATAATTGTTACAATACCAATTCTTTTCCTTGGCTGCATTGATCAGTTGTTTTTTTGTAATGCAATCAGGTTAGCCAGGATTCTGTAGGCTCCTGGGTTTCCCGCAGGCAATTGCCTGAATAAGACCAGACTTACATAAGCAAAATTTCCTTTTCCATACTTTGCAATCGCCAGGCTTCCGTTACTTTCTTTTTCGCCGGTATCATTCATCGCCAATGGCATTTCATAGTGTGGGTCGGCCTGGTCTACCTGATAAGTACTTCTCTCCTGTACCCAGTTCTCAAAATCTGCTGTGGTTATCTTATTGGGATAATTCAACACAGGGTGTTCCGGAATACGGAAACTGACAGTTGCATTTTCTTCGGTAACCCTAGATCCGGTACTGATGGAAAAAGGATAAGGTCCTAATTTCAAACGTTTGGCTCCTACTGTATTCGATTTGATGTACTGTGCTATCAGATTTCCGCCATTTTCAACATATTTGTTTAGCACTTCATTTTTTGCACTGAGGTATTCATGAATATTGCTCGCCCTGATGCCTGTTATGACTGCGTCAAACTGTTTCAGGTTTTCTTCAGTCAGGTCTGCTTCGTTCAGTATTTTAACTTCATAGCCCAATTGTTCCAGTGCAGCAGGCACTTTATCGCCTGCGCCGATTATATAACCGATTTTTTTTCCTGCTGTTTTGATGTTCAGGTTTAGCAGGTTCGCTTTTGCAGGGGTAAAATACGTAATGGTAGGAATATGGTCGTAAGCAATTGTTTTTGAGCTTCCAAGGTATGCGCCATTTGTTTGTGTATTCAGTGAAATGTCTGTTCTGGAGTTTTCGCTTTTCATTTTGGGTGTAAAAACAAATGGGGTTTCAATACCGGCCTGTATGGCCCCTTTGTTGTTTTTTTCATCCATATCCCAGCCTGCTGTTTTATCAATGCCTTTATGGATTGTTTGCAGGGTTTTTACGTTTTCTTTTGCCAAAACCTGCACCTGCACTGCTTTACCATTGAGAGAAATGAAGTTTTCTTTTGCGAAACTCATTTCTATTTTAGGAAGTACATTCAATGGCTGGTATAATTCACCTTTAGCAGGATCAACTACTTTGTATAATACAGGTCTTTTGATGGTAAAGGTTTCCCCTTCTATAGAAACTGTGAAAATTGTTTCAAAAGAAGGGTCATTTTCTGCTTTTCCTATCAATAACTGGTCTTTTACCACAAACTGGCCTTCCTCTTTTGGATATTCGAGCCAATAAGGCTGAGAGATATGTTTGGTGGCAGCAATGGGCAATATTTTATTGAAGCTAATATTTGTATTCTGGGTAAGGGAAATGCTGCATGCTGTATCAAATGATTCGAGTTGAACTCTTTTGATTGCTGCATTGATATCAGACCTGTTGTTTAAAAAGAAACTGACCCGCAGGCTATCTCCCTGAAAAACCGTTTCCTGGGAGGAAGTTGATTCTGTAAACAGACCTGTGCAGGTTTCAATTAACTGCTGTGTTTCTTCCATTTTTCTATCACGCCAATCGTTTTGTGGCAATTGCCTCATGGTTCTGTAAAGTTCAACCAGGGCTTTTACTGATTTTGCCGGGCTTTCTATTGAATAAGCAGCGATGATTTGATTGATTTGCGATTGTACTTTTTCGCCGCCTTCTATCCTGCTCCAGTCCGTAACAATGCCATCCATTAATTCGTTTTTGGCTGCTTCACCACCAAGTAGCTGAAAAAATTCATAGGACTGGCCCCTTCTTCTCGGGCGCCCTTCCCCCTGGCTTTTGTGCATGGTCCTGGCTTCCCCGCCTAATTCGCCATAACTTTTACCCATCAATGAATTGTACCCACCTACTTCAATTTTCAATTGGTCATTGGAAGTGGTATTGGTGCCCCCGAAATTAAATGTATTCCATAAAATTCTTTTGGCCTGCCATGGTTTTACAGCATATTTAAACTGCTCAGGAAATTTTTGGGGGTCTGCAGCAGCAGTAAAAGCTTCCTGCGCCAATATGGAAGATGCAGCATGATGACCATGCCCTGCTCTTGCATCACCTGGAAATCGGGTAATAATAATATCTGGCTTAAATTTTCTGATCATCCATACCACATCGCTTAATATTTTTTCTCTGTCCCATACCCTTAATGCTTCAGCAGCATTTTTGCTGAACCCGAATTCATACGCACGTGTAAAATACTGCTCAGACCCATCTACCCGTCTTGCTGCCAGTAATTCCTGGGTTCGGATTAAGCCCAGTTCAATCCCCTGTTCGCTGCCTATCAGGTTTTGTCCCCCATCTCCCCTTGTAAGGCTTAAATAGCCTGTTCTGTACAATTTCTCTTTGGCCAGCCAGGGTAGAAATCCATTGTTCTCATCGTCAGGATGAGCGGCTATATACAAAACACTTCCCAATACATTCAGTTTCCTGAGTTGCATATAGATGTCTGCACTACTGTAAATAACAGGATTTTGCGCAATTACCCTTGTAGCCGGCATGCTGCAAACTGCAAGCAGCAGCAGTAATGTTTTGAGTGAGGTTTTTATCATACTTGTCTGTTACTTAACAAAAATTAAATAATAGTGATCCATTTGCTGAAAAATAGAAATGCCCGGTTCATCAACTATTCTTTGCTACTGCCCTACCAGGAATACGGCATTACAGAAAATAAGTTTCCCGTTTTCCCAGAAATTCCTAAATAATGGGGACTCGGTAAAATAAACCACACTACCATTCCCCATATCCTGAACACCCATCATCATTCCGTCTTTTAATTTGGGTTTAAGTTTGGCACCGGCAAATCCGGTAACATAGGATTGTTTTTTCATTACACCTACATTCCATCCTTCTTTTAAAAATTCAAAAACAGTCGCATCCTGTTTAAGGGTGAAATAGTAATCGGGGTATCCAAAACCCAATGGATGTGTATTATCCAGATCGAGCTTATAAATTGCTCCGGGTATAGAAGCTGTTAATGATGCACCTTCCCTATCGGCATATTTTTTCAGCGCTGCATATTCTGTTTTGTCCTCCGTTTTGTCTTCTTTTATTTTAATACCCCAATCGGCTCCGGCCATTATATTCACTGCATTGTCCATAGCAATCAATTTACCCCCTCCTCTTACAAAGTCTTTGAGCTTGTCGGTGCTTGGTTTGTCGCCCAGGTTTCGGTAACTGCCATCAGGCAAAATAAGTACCTGGTAGTTTTTCAGGTTTACCCTGCCAAGATCAGCGGCATTAATGAGTGTGATGGGATAATCCAGCTGTTTTTCAAAAAAATGCCATACCTCACCTGCGGAACCGGAAGCGGTTTGCTCGCCGGACAACATGGCAACTTTTAAATTATTGCTGATAAATTTAACATCGGGTGAACCAAAATCGGCTCCTTTGTCCATAAAACCCGTTTCTACTGCGATGGGCTGTATTTCGAATTTCCTGCAGGCTTCATTGGTGATCCTGTTCCAGTTGGGGGGATTGCTGGTTTTAATAACAATCAAAGTTCCCCTGTCGTAATTGATTCCCTTGAATACAAAGGGTTTTTCTGCAAACCGTACTTTCACACCGTTTTTCAGCAATTGTGCCAACAGTTTGGCGGCGTTCAATGAATGATAAGGAATCAATAAACCATAATCAGCATAAACATCCACAACTGCTGCAGCAGGCTTCCAGTTCAAACCAACTTCAATTTTTTCCTTGACTGCATAGGCGTTCACACCATAAGAATAGGGTACTGACCATGCCGTAATATCATAGGTATTTGAATCTGTAACCACAGTTTTTGGTTCCAATAAAACCTTGGCCATTACTGATCTTGTTTGATAGGCACTTACTGCTATATGAAACCCTTCATCTTTAAAAGATTCTTCCTGGCCTGTTTGATAGTGAAAACCCTTGAATGATTTATTGGAAACAGTTCCGTATTCAATCCCATTCTGATCAAGCAATTTTATCACTGGTCTTAATGTGTTTTCGTCTTTGGCTGTTAACACATAAGTTTTGTATTCACCCACTTTGCCATTTCTTCCTTCCTCAAAATATTTTTTGAATTCTTCCATCATTCTCTGCCTGTTTTTAGCAGCTGTTTCAATGGTTGAAAGCCCGGTAGTGTGGTGATGCATGGCTCTGTCAACCAGGGTAAGCGTGTCTCCGTCGGCCTTGATCACCCCCAAACCGGCACGTCCGCCACCGGCCTGCTCGTAAGTCATCCCGATTGCTCCGTTGTAGATGGGATAAGTATCTCCATAGGAAGGATACAGCAAATCGTATCTTTCTTTTGTATAAAACAACCAACCGTTTTTATCAAAATAACTTGCATTGTTTTTGCCTATCATCAGCTGAAAGTCTTTCTGCCATTGGGTTATCACTTCATGATAGGGGTCGGCTGCGGGTGCAAAATAATAAGGCCCATTAATACTTTGTTCATGAAAGTCTACATGTACCTGGGGCATCCACTGCAAATATTTTTTAATTCTTTGCTGCGATTCTACCTGCGTTTGCCAGGCCCAGTCGCGGTTCAGGTCAAAATTATAATGGTTGGTCCTACCGCCGGGCCATGGTTCAGCATGTTCTCTGGACGATGGGTCTGCATTGTATTCCTTGCCCTGCATGCTATTAAACCAATTCACATAGCGGTCTCTCCCATCAGGATTGATACAGGGGTCCATGATAACTACGGTATTCTTTAACCATTCCTTGGTTCCTGTATTGGCAGGATCAACCAATGCATATAAGGTCATTAATGCAGCTTCAGAAGAAGATGTTTCATTGCCATGCACATTATAGCTCAACCAAACAATGGAGGGGGCATCGGTATTGGGCATCATTTTGTCTTTGGCTAAGCCGGCAATTCGCAGGTTATTTGTTCTGATTGCTTCCAGTTTCTGCAGGTTTTCCGGCGATGAGATAAAAGCGAGCATCAGCTCTCTGCCCTCATTGGTTTCGCCATATTTCTCCACCTTAACCATTTCAGGTTTGGCCAGTGCGACAGATTTGAAATATTCTACAATTCTGTGGTGGCGGGTATAATGGGTACCTATTTTATAACCCATAAACTGTTCAGGACTTTGCAGGTTCTGTGCAAATCCGTAGATAAAGCTTGTAAGCAGCAGGAGTAGCAGGATAGGTTTCTTCATATCAAATAAAAATGAGTTGTGAAAGTAGGCAAGAATCAAAGGAACCGGCACAAAATCCTAGTTTTTTTTATGAAGGGCAATTATTGGCATGGTTGCCATTTTAGCGAAAGTTATCAACAATTTGGTACTTAATATTTACCTGTTTCAGGCGGTATATACATGGAGTATTGCAAAAAAACGTAATTTTCTGCCATGAGAAAAACAGCTTTATTGCTGCCGGCTTTATGTATCCTGCTGATTGTGAATGCACAGTCTGTGCCATCAATTGTGGGTGCCGGCAAATCAATCAATCCTTATAATTACGCCATTGTAAAAAAAGCCGATTTCAGCAAAGCATCGGTAAGCAGTGCGCATCCATTGGCCAGTATGATAGGTGCTGCCATGATGAAACAAGGGGGCAATGCTTTTGATGCTGCCATCGCAACACAACTGGCATTGGCGGTAGTATATCCCAATGCTGGTAATATTGGAGGCGGGGGTTTTATGCTGGCACGTCAAAAAAACGGAGAATTAATTGGCATAGATTACCGGGAAGCGGCACCGGAAAAAGCAGGCAGGGACATGTATCTTGACAAGAATGGTAATGCTCAAACCAATCTATCACAAAACGGGCATCTCGCATCGGGCATCCCGGGTACAATTGCGGGTTTATTTGCTACGCTGCCTTATGCCAAGTTTGGTATTGCCCGATTGATCCAGCCCGCTATTGATTTGGCCGAATTTGGTTTTGTATTAACCGAGCGGCAGGCAAATAGTTTAAATACTGTTCGCGATGCCATCTTAAAACAAAGCACCAAACCCACTGCTTTTACAAAAGAAATCAAATGGAAAACAGGTGATACCCTGATACAGAAAGAACTTGCCGCCACGCTGAAGCGGATCCGGCAAGACGGTGCCAAGGGATTTTACGACGGGGAAACTGCAAGGCTTGTAGAGGAGGAAATGCAAAGAGGAGGTGGTATTATTACAAAAGAGGACCTTAAAAATTATACTGCCAAGTTCAGAACCCCCATACAGTTTGATTACCGGGGACATCGTGTAATTAGTTTCTCTCCCCCAAGCAGTGGAGGGATATTGATTGCACAAATGCTGAAAATGATTGAAAAATACCCGGTAGATTCTTTCGGTTTTCAAACCCCAAAAACTGTGCAATTGATGATTGAAGCGGAGCGACGTGCTTATGCAGACCGTGCCGAACATTTGGGTGATCCGGACTATTGGAAAGTTCCGATAAAAACACTAACCAGTGATGCTTACCTGGCCCATCGGATGAGCGATTATACCCCTAATAAAGCGGGTATTAGTAAAATGATTAAAGCAGGTATCATTAAAGAAAGTGAGGAAACTACGCATATCAGTATCATGGATGCAGAGGGAAATATGGTATCCATTACAACCACGCTGAACGGGGGCTATGGAAGTAAAACCGTAGTGGGGGGAGCAGGTTTTCTCTTAAACAATGAAATGGACGATTTCAGTATCAAGCCGGGAGTGCCCAATATGTTTGGAGCCATCGGCGGTGAAGCCAATTCCATTCAGCCGGGTAAACGTATGCTGAGTTCAATGACACCAACATTGGTACTGAAAAACAACAAGCCCTTTTTAATAATCGGCACACCGGGAGGAACTACCATCCCAACTTCGGTTTACCAGGGACTGGTGAATGTGATTGATTTTCATATGAATGCTTTTGATGCCATCAATAAACCCAAATTCCATCACCAATGGCTTCCCGATGAAGTAATGATAGAGAAAGAGTTTAATCCCGAAACAAAAAAAATGCTCGAAAGCATGGGATATAAACTGGTTGAAAGGGGCGCCTGGAGTGCAACAGAAGCCATAAGAATGATCAACGGAAAAAAAGAAACCGCAGCAGATAACCGGGGAAACGATTCAGTAGCAGGCTTTTAATAAGCAGGCATTGTTCATGGGTTGCCTGTCAACCATTAAAAAAATACAGATGTCATTCGAGCAGGGGTTTTTAAAAGACTCCATTAAGCGTTTTGCTTATTACAAAGAATTGGGCGACAAAACTTTTGAACAGATTGGTGATGAAGCTTTTTTTTATCAGCCCTCCTCAGAAAGCAACAGCATTGCAGTTATTGTGCAGCACCTGTATGGGAATATGTTAAGCAGGTGGACAAATCTATTAACCGAAGACGGTGAAAAAGAATGGCGGAAAAGAGATGAAGAGTTTGAACCCCTGCACCATACCCGTGCTTCTGTTATGGCACTCTGGGAAAAAGGGTGGAGTTGCTTGTTTGGTTCGCTGAACAGCCTCACAGAGAACGATCTGCAAAAAACAATCACCATCAGAACAGAGCCCTTAACAGTATATGATGCCATTCTGCGTCAACTGGCGCATTATCCCTACCATATTGGCCAGATAGTGTATTTGGGGCGCTTGAATAAGGATAAAGACTGGCAATCGTTAAGCATTCCGAAGGGAGATAGTATCCATTATCTCGAAAAAGTTACATCCGAACAAAAAACACCACTCCCTAAAAGACCATGATTAAAAAACCCGGGGTTCTGGCCCTACATTCCTTTGCAGGACTGGTTTCCGGCCTGTTTATTTTATTGATGTCGGTTTCCGGATCTGTGTTGGTATTCCATGAAGAACTGGACCAATGGCAATACCCGGAAATTGTAGCGCAGGAAAAAATTCCTTTTGCCGGAACAGACAGCTGTTACCGCAGTATTCAGCACCAGTTCCCCCATGCACAAATCAACAGCTGTATGTTGCCTGAGTCTATTAGCCAACCATATATTATTTCCTGTTATGATTCTTCTTTCGGGAAAGGTGAACAGGTTATGCAGGTTTTTCTTCACCCGCAATCAGCTGCAGTGATTGGATTAAGAGGAGGCAGCAATGATGGCAAAAGAAACAGGATGGGCTGGCTGGGTAGTTTTCACAATTCTTTTCAACTGGGTAAAAAAGGGGAATGGCTATTGGGTGTTTTTGGTTTGCTGTTTTTACTCAGCCTGGTTACCGGATTGATCTATTATAGAAAAAATATTCTTTCGGTTTTATTATTCAGGCCTTATGTTTTCAGAAAATCAAATCTTCACCAAATAATAGGGGTATATGCGCTCATTTTTAATTTGATGATTGCCATAACCGGGATATGGATGCAACGTTATGTTTTCAAACCATCTTTTTATGCGCCTGAAACGGAGTATGTACATACCATAAAACCCTCACCCCCATTACATTTCAGCATTGAAGCCGCTATTCAGGGCATTCAGAAAAAGTACCCGGATTTCAGCGGATATGTGGTTTATTTTGCCCCTACAAAAAAAAGCAAGACCATTGTTTATGGCAGCAGAAAACAGAATGCTTTCATACACGCTAAAAAATATGCAGATGCAGTTTTCCTGGACAGTACCGGTAAAATAACGAAAACAGCTTTTGTAAACGAGATCATTCCTGAAAACAGGTATGATATCATCAATGCACAAATCCATTATGGTAAATTTGGTGGCTTACCGGTGAAAATATTGTATGCCCTTTTTGGCTTAACTGGAGCCCTGCTAAGTATTACCGGTTTTCTTATATGGATGAGAAAAAGAAATTAATCTGGTTTTATGCGATATAAAATTCTTTGCAGTATTTTATCAGGCTTGCTCGCGGTTTCGCTGTTGGGTCAAACTGCAAGCTATGTTGAAAAACACAGGCCCCGGTTTCATTTCAGTCAGCCTGCAAACTGGATGAATGACCCCAATGGGATGGTGTATGATAAGGGTATTTATCATTTATTCTACCAGTATTATCCCGATAGTACCGTATGGGGGCCGATGCATTGGGGGCATGCAAGTTCAGCAGACCTGATTCATTGGAAGAACCTGCCGGTTGCATTATATCCGGATTCTCTCGGTTATATTTTTTCTGGCAGTGCCGTTGTAGACAAAAAAAACAGTTCCGGATTTCAACAGGGAAGCATTCAGCCATTGGTAGCTGTATTTACTTATCACAATATAGCAGGAGAAAAAAAAGGCCGTAATGATTTCCAGTACCAGGGCCTGGCCTACAGTATTGATCATGGAAAAACCTGGCAGAAATATGCAGGCAATCCAATAATTGCTAATCCGGGCATCAAAGATTTCAGGGACCCGAAACTTATCTGGCATGAGGGTTCCGGCAAATGGATTATTACCCTGGCTGCCGGAAACAAAGTACAGTTTTATGCTTCTGCAGATTTAAAAAAATGGCAGTTGTGCGGCACATTTGGTGAAAAAGAAGGCAGCCATGATGGCGTTTGGGAATGCCCCGATCTTTTTCCTTTAAAAACAGCAGATGGCAAGGAAACAAAATGGGTTTTACTGGTAAGCGTTGGCACAGGTGCTCCCAATGGCGGAAGTGGCACACAATATTTTACGGGAGAATTTGATGGCCAGAAATTTGTGAGTGATGCTGCCAAAACCGTTAAATGGATTGATTATGGCACCGATAATTATGCAGGCATTACCTGGAGCAATAGCCCGGATAATCGAAGAATTTTTTTGGGATGGATGAGTAACTGGCAGTATGCACAGCAGGTACCTACTAAAAACTGGAGAAGTGCCATGACCATTCCACGTGAACTGGGCTTGCTCAAATCGCCAGCCGGTTACCACCTTATTGCCAACCCGGTAAAAGAAACGCTTGGGTTAAGATTAGAAAAAGAGGCGGTGAATTTTTTATCCAGAAAAGAGCACCCCATTTCTTTAAACGAATTGTTACTCAATTTTTCTCTGGAAAATCCGGAAAGCGAAGATTTTGGTATTGAACTGTTTAATTCAATCAATGAAAAGTTACGGATTGGCTATAACCGAAAAAAAAACAGCTATTACATCGACAGAACCCATGCCGGAAATACAGGTTTCTCTAAAGAATTTGCAGCACTTCACGAAGCTCCAAGGTTATCGAACCACAAAACCATTCAACTGCATTTATTCATCGACAAATCTTCAGTAGAACTGTTTGCAGATGGGGGTAAAACCGTGATGACCGATTTGTTTTTCCCAACCGATGATTTCAACGCTGTGCGTGCCTACTCAAAAAGTGGAACTGCCCCATTAATCAACGGTAGCCTTTATGAGTTAAAATCCATCTGGAAATAATAAAGGGTTTCGATAGGCCTAGGCCTTTATCGAAACCCTTTATCCAATGCAATACGGTCCTTGATAACTTATTACTTAGCTCCCTTACTCAGCTCTTCCTCCCGCTTGGTCCTATACTCAGGATTTCTGGCCAGCTTTTGCAGCTCATCCAGTTTGGCAATATAAATACTGCGGCCATGGGTTCCTAGAATCAATTCGTTTTCACGGGGGTGTTGCGCTACATCATGTACGGGCACACTGGAAGGAAGTCCCTTGTTCCACATCATGAAGCTGTTGGCACCATCGATGCTTACGTATAAGCCTCCGTCAGTTCCTACATATACGATATTTTCATTCGTAATATCTTCTTTCACCACATTGATGGGTTCATTGGGAAGGTCTTTGCCAATCGCTTTCCAGTTGGCACCGTAATCTTCACTTACATACAAATAAGGGAGGAAATGATCATTGCGATAACCATTCAATGATGCATACACCCTTCCCTCTTTAAAGGCCGAAGCAAATACCCTGCTTACATACAATCCCTTGGGCAGTTTCTTATTGATGAGCTCCCAGCTATAGCCACCATCTTTGGTAACCTGTATATTGCCATCATCCGTTCCAACATAAATCAATCCGAAACGAAGCGGGCTTTCACTCATGGTGGTTGCTGTTCCAAAAGGAACATCACCCTGTTTGGGATTTGTGGTTAAATCTGCACTCATGGCAACAGAGCTGTCGCCTCGGTTGAAGGAACGGTGAAATTTATTGCTTCCATAATAAAATACATCCTGGTTATGGCGACTTAGCAAAATAGGTGTTTGCCAGTTGTATCGCAACTGCGGCTCTCCCAGGTCATGTGAAGGTCGTACCGATTTTCTTTCACGGGTAGCCAGGTTTTGCCTGCTGTATGCACCGAATTGTGAACCGCTGTAAACAGTTTTATTGTCTCTCCAGTCAACCTGCACCTGCATCCCGTCTCCCCCGCCAATTCCTTTGAATGGATTGTCGCCTGAATCGTACCAGTCATAATTTTCGCGTGTGGTACTTGATCCGAACCAGGTACCGTTGTCCTGCAAACCGCCATAAACATTATAGGGTTTGGCCATATCAAAAGTTATGTTGTAAAACTGTCCTACCGGCGGTGTATTGGCTTTGAACCAATGTTCCCCGTTATCATAAGTAATATTGCATCCCCCGTCATTTCCAATAATGATATGGTTGTCTTTTTTAGGATCGAACCAGGCAATATGGTGGTCGGCATGTACATTATCTCCGCCGATGTATTTGAAGGTTTTACCCCCATCCGTACTCATTTCCACATCGAAGCCGGTTAAAACAATTTTATTGTCGTTGACAGGGCTAACAAATACTTTACCAAAATAATAGCCATAAGTGCTATACATGGTTAAGGGTTTGCTATTGGTTTTTTTCCAGGTTTTTCCTGCGTCGTCCGAACGGTATAATTCGCAGCCAATGATTGGTGTTTCGAAAAGAGCGGTATTGGCATCGAATAAATAATCCCAGATTACGGTTGGAGGAAATGTTCCCTTGGATACGGCTTCTTTCACCGATGCAGCCGTGTACTTAGCCGGAATGCCATTTCTTGGAGAGCCAATGAATGCACCAAGTTTTTTATCGTCTAATGCCAGGAACTGTTCCCTGCTGAGGTCTTTAAAATCGCGTAATACATACCTGGTGGAATCAGTTCTGCGCAAAGCGGTATCAGGCTGGTGAAAATTATTGTCGACAACTGCATAAACCACATTGGGATTCTGCTGAGAAACAGCCAGTCCTATTCTTCCTACACCTTCGCCATTGGGAAAGCCGCTACCTTCTTTGGAAACAAGTTCCCAGTTATCTCCGCCATTGCTGCTCTTATAAATACCGCTGGTTTTTCCACCTTCTTCAAAATTCCATGCCCTCCTGGTTTTGTACCACATGGCCGCATAAAGTTCATTGGGATTTTTGGGATTCAGGTCAATATCAATGCCTCCTGTATTTTCATCAATATAAAGTGTTTGTTTCCAGCTTTTTCCGCCATCGGTTGTTTTATAGATACCCCTTTCTTTATTGGGAGAATACAAATGCCCCAGTACAGCTACCCAAACAGTGTTATTGTCAGAAGGATGGAGCAGGATTTTACCAATGTGCTGGCTTTCGGGTAAACCCATGTATTCCCAGGTTTTGCCATTATTGGCCGATTTATAAATACCCATGCCTGCATAGGAAGAACGGCTGCTGTTTACCTCTCCGGTACCCAGCCAGATTGTTCTGGATTTCCAGTCCATGGCGATATCGCCAATTGTCAGAATATCTTCTGAATCGAAAATGGAAACAAAGCTCTGGCCATTGTTGGTGGTGTGCCATAATCCACCGGAAGCATAAGCCACATAGAATTCTGTCGCATCTTCCGGATTAACTTCCAGGTCAACAACCCTTCCACTCATTACACTTGGGCCAATGTTGCGGAAAGCGGTATTGTTAATTAATGATTTTTGAATCAGTGCTTTTCTTTGCTCTGCACTTTTTAATCTTTCCGAAGCAGGGGTTGGTTTAATCTGGGCATTTCCCCAAACAGAGATTGCCAGCAAAAACAAAAATGTTAATCTTCTCATAGCAGTATTGAATATTTGATAAATTCGAGTACCCAATTTAGCAATTATGCGCCTTTACTTGGTACCATTGTTCATTTTATTTTGTTTTTCGGGTATTTCACAATACAAAGCTTACAGACTTGGCTCCAGGGGCGATACTTTGGATATTGTTGACCAAATGGGGCAGAAACAGGGTAAATGGCTGATCCAGGTAAAAGCCCTGCGGGGTGAGCCCGCTTATGAAGAAGAGGGATTGTTCCTCAATGATAAAAAAGAAGGCAGCTGGCGCAGATTTAACCTGATGGGCGATCTCATGGCCATCGAAAATTTCAAATGGGGCAATAAGCATGGTATCTGCCGTTATTTTACCATCAATGGCCTGGAAAGAGAAGAAAGCTGGAGGGCGTTAAACCCCACTAAAGCCTATGATACCATTGATGTTCCCGATCCCATGCAGCCCAATAAATTCGAAAAAGTAATCGTTAAAAATGAGGGTAATTCCATGCGCCACGGCACCTGGAAATATTATAATACCCTTACGGGAAAACAGACCGGCATTGAACATTATTTCCTCGATCAGCTCAAAGAGCCGGAGATGGAAAGCCCCGTGCTGCCTGCCGCCAACAGCCCGAAAAACGATACCGCCAAATTGCAGCCCCCCGAAAAAACCAAGACCAAAGAAGTACTTGAATACGAGAAAAAAACTTCGGGTAAAAAGAAAGCTGTCAGAGACGGTAAAACAGGCGGGTAATTATGTGTAATATGTTTATAATCAATTATATATATAAATATATTTATTATTATACTTGATAAAAATTCTTCCCATTCAAGGCAACCGTCAAAGCCTGTTCTGCGTATATACTTGATTAATAGTAGATTTAGTTAGGGTTCAAACCTGCTACTGTATCCTAAAAAAATTGTCCCGGGAGATACTGAATATATCGAATCTAATTGCCGGTTGTTGTAAAAATGACCGGAATAGCCAGCGTGACTTATACTACTGGCTATATGACTATGCTATTAAGATATGCTACCGTTATGTAAGTAAAACTGAGGAGGCAGAAGAACTGGCCAATGAATCGCTGATCAAACTGTTCAAAAATATCCAGCAGTTTGACGGCAATCGTGCAGGAGAAACTGAAGCATTGCTCAAAGGCTGGTTCAAAAGAATTGTAGTGAATACCTGCATTGACCATTTGCGCAGGTCACACCTGAAATTAATCAGCCAGGAAATTAATGAAGAAGGGGAAATTTTTGCCGATACACAGGAAAATGCCATTGACAAATTGATGTACCAGGAGATTATTGAAGCCATCAAACAGCTAACCCCTGTATACAGAACCGTATTTAATTTATTTGTTATTGAAGGATTCAGTCACGAAGAAATATCAGCCAAACTAAAAATCAGTGTTGGTGCTTCCAAGTCAAATCTTTCCAAAGCAAGAAATAACCTGAGAAAAATAATTATCCAACAAACCGCATATAAAATTTATGTATAACCTTGGCGACGATCATGAGCTGGACCGAATGAGCAGGGAGGCAGCCGGGAATTACGATAGTCCCGGCAAACCTGACTGGCAGGTGATGGAGGCATTGCTTGACAAGGAAATGCCCGTTCAGGAAAAAAAGAGGCGCTTCCTCATTTTCTGGTGGCTGCTGCCAATTGCTATTACCGGGGCTTCTTTGTTTTTCTGGAACAAAAGCAATCATGCTGATGATCAAACAATCACTGAAAAAACAATTGAAAAAAACAGTACACAGCCCAACCCTGCCCTGGTAAATAAGGAGCTGTCTTCCCCCAAAACATCGGGCAGTATTGCTGAAAAAAATATTGAAAGCAGCCAGGTGAAAGATGAGGCAACAGCAATCAATCCTTTACCCCCTACCATCGCAGTAGCAGCCAAGAATAAGCCCGCCAAAAAATCGGGACCACAGGCTGTCATCAACGAATCCCCTTCAAAAAACCAGCCTGCTACCGAAGGCAAAACAGTAGAAATACCTGCTGAAGCAGCCAGCACTGCTAAATTGCAGGAAAGCTCATCCCCTCCTGTTGAAAATAAACCGACCGGAAAAAATACCGACCAGACTACTGTTACTGAAAATCAGGCAGCTATTTTAACGCCCACCCCTGCTGCGGTTGAGGAAAAACCAGCTGAAGAAAAAAGCTCGCCTGTTCAAAAACCATCTTTTGTAAAAAAAGGAAGGGGATGGAGTTATGCCCTGCTTGCAGGAATTGACAAGAGTACCGTCAGGTTTACTTATGGTAATGAGCCGGGCTATAATATTGGTGCCCTAATCGGTTATCATTTCAACGACCATTTTTCACTGCACACGGGGGCCATTTACACACAGAAAATTTATAAGCTTGCCGGAGAAGATTTTACACCCCCAAAGGGAAGCTGGGTAAGCTATTACAAGCTTGAAACAGTAGAAGGCTATTGTAAAATGTGGGAAATTCCCCTGCAGGTTAAATACAGTTTTAACCAGCACAGCAAAAACAGCTATTTCTTAAGCAGCGGCCTATCCTCCTATTTCATGACCAATGAAAATTATGATTATTACTATTATTACAATGGGCAGCTTGTGATGAGGAACAATGCCTACAAATCAACGGATACGCATCTGCTGAGTATCCTGCATTTATCCGGGGGGATGGAGAAAGCTATTTCCAGAAACCTTTCGTTACAGGTTGAGCCTTATGCGAAAATCCCCTTGGGGGGGGTTGGTTTTGGGGATATTAAGCTAAGCAGTTTTGGCATTAATTTTTTGGTTCAACACAGGCAACCGGGCAGTAAATAACTGCGTATCGGTAATAACTTCATAGATGCAAGTAATTAATGCAGCAGAAGAAATAATGATTTTTTAACGGGGCTTCATTGTTTCCAACTGCATTAAAAAAGCAACTCATTCGAGTTGCTTTTCTTTTA
>JBDKLG010000274.1:0-8233 GCA_039795695.1 Bacteroidota bacterium | reverse complement strand
CAATTGTGCCTCCCAGAAAGGAAAATGGTATAGAAGCCAATGCGAAGGGCAGGAACAATCTCCACTTGAAATGTCCGCCTTTATAATAGAGCAGAAAAGAAGTTAGAGATACAAACAAATTTAAAATAAGGGCTGTTGGCTTCATTAGTTCTGGAGCAAAACCATAAATAGCCATTAAAGCCAAATAGCCACTTGCACCACCATGACCCACAGATGCGTATAATAAAGCAACACTAAATAATAATATAAAAAAAAGGGTAGTCATTTAAGCATTTAAATTAAGGGAGAAGATGAATGGTTATCATTGTTCCTGCAGTTATCTCACTGCAATCCTCGGGCATTACCACCAGGCAGTTAGCGGATGCGTACGAGGATAATTTGTATGATTCCTGTCCTGCCTGTAGACATACTTCCTTGCCATTATAAAAAGCTTTCAGAAAATGAGTTATTCCTACCGGTTTAGTATAATCCTGGGCAATGGCTGCTTTCATTTTTTTTAGTGATAAATCTTGCTGCATCAACATACCAATAGCAGGTAACACATATTCATAAAAACAAGTTAACACTGAAGCGGGATTACCCGGAAGTCCAAATACCAATTTATTGCCCTTCCTGCCAAACAACAGGGGTTTTCCGGGTTTCTGTTTTATCTTATGAAAAACGGCTTTTAAAGCAGATTGCTCAAAGGTTTTTACAGTAAAATCATAATCGCCCACACTTACACCACCCGTCATTAAAACCATGTCTGATACTTTTAATAAATCAGTTAATGAATTTGACAATTGTTCAAGATCATCTTTCACCTGCACAACATTGACATCATTGATGTGAAGTTGATTCAATGCCCCCAATAAACTATGGCTATTTGACTCATATACCTGCCCATAATTTAATGGCATACCGGGTTTTTGCAACTCATTGCCTGTAACAATGATACCAAGTTTTGGTCTGGGATAAGCCAATACTTTAGCAACGCCAATACCAGCCAATAAACCAATGGAACCCGGTTTCAAAATAGCCCCTTTTTTTAGAGCACAGTTTCCTTTACCTATCTCAGCCCCTATCGTACGCACATTATCTCCTTTTTTCAATTTTTCATCAAGTACCATTAAAGCACCTGATTCAATTTTTGCTTTTTCCTGCATCAAAACTGTATCTGCCCCTGTTGGAACAGGCGCTCCGGTAAAGATTCTTACTGCCATACCATGCTGTAAAACAAAATTTTGATTACTGCCTGCAGCTATCTCGCCTACCAATGTATATTGAGCAGTAGTTTCGCTAAAAGCAAAAGCATATCCGTCCATGCTTGATTGTGGAAATGCGGGTATATCTGTTGTTGAAATGATGTCTTCAGCAAGTACTAAACCATTCACATCTTTCAGACTCATTGGTACGGCATCAAGAGCTGTTACCTCATTTTGAATTATCCCCAAAGCTCTTTCTACTGTAACCATTGTTTCCATAATGCAATCATTTTAATCATCCTCCTATACTAATCATTGTTCTGTTGTGCAAAGCGCTTGCCTCTATATGCTCCAGGTCAGTTGTGAATTGCCCGCCTAAAGCCTGCTTTTTATTAGCGATATTTTGATGTATCAATGGTATGATATTCTCACCTCTTCTATAAGCCCCTAATATGTCTGATTCTGATGCTGAAAAAAGGCAGTTTTTCATCTTACCGTCGGCCGTTAACCTCATTCTATTACAATCACCACAAAATGGAGCACTCATGGTACTAATGACTGCAAAAGTTCCCTGATGCCCCGGCACGTTAAATACCTTTGCTGTTTCATGTGGCAACCTGTTTATATGCGCTATTTCAAATTGTGCGCTAATTTTTTCCAGTATTTGCTGTAGGGTAATTACTTTTTCACTATTCCATTTATTACCGTCGAATGGCATAAACTCAATAAAGCGAACATGAATGGGACTGTTTTTTGTCCAGGTAACAAAATCAATAATCTCCGAATCATTGATTCCTTTCATCGCCACCACATTTACTTTCACCCGAATATGGTTATCCAATGCCAACTGAATATTACGCATCACCTGTTCCTGCCTGTCTCTTTTCGTCATTAAAAGAAACCGTTCTTTTTGAAGTGTATCCAGACTAATATTCAATGACTTTAAACCGGCTGCTTTAATTACATCCATATATTCATGCAAGCGTGTCCCATTCGTAGTCATGGTCAGTTCAATATTCAGCTTTGCCAATCGCTGCAGTATATCAGCAAAATCTTTGCGAACCAATGGCTCTCCCCCTGTTAACCTGATCTTTTTTACTCCCTCCAATACAAATGCTTTTGCAATTGCCTCAATTTCATCCGCCTGCATTAATTGTTGATTGGGCGTAAAATGATAATCTTCTTCCGGCATACAATAAAAACACCTGAGATCACAGTTGTCGGTAAGAGAAATGCGCAGGTAATCGTGTACCCTATCGAAAGAATCTTTTATCATTTTATGAATCCTGCTTTAAGTATTTGTTCATAGTCGTCCATTGTATCAATATCTATTACCCCCTGATCAAAGTGCAATTTAGCTACTTCTGACGCTTTATTCATGATGATCTTTTTTGCACCAGTATCTCCTTTTAAACTTAGCAGTTCCGGAAAAATAGATTGATGGAATAATGCAGGCGTACCGAGAACATTGGCATAATAGCATGCAGCAATTGGTAAGTTTGTTTCACGTTGTAATGCCAGCAGCGACCGGATATTTTCCTCACTGATGAATGGCTGGTCACAAACCAGTATCATCACACCATCCAGGGTTGGGCAGGTATGCATCATGCGGGTTAAGCCTATTCTAATTGAACCGGCCATCCCTTCTTCCCATGCATCATTCAGTACAATCAATAAATCGGTACGCGTCAATTGAGCCTTGATACTTTCTGCAGCTGCTCCAAGAACAAGTGTAACAGGAAATGTTCCTGCCTTTTTTACGATCTCAATTAAGCGGTTAATAAGTGTGTCTCCCCCAACAGTCAGGAGCTGTTTTGGCGTACCCATTCTTTTACTTTGCCCCGCTGCAATGATCAATATGCCACAATATTTGATGGAATAACTCATGAACCATGAATTTGATTATTCTTCCATTTCAACATAGCACCATCTTTCCCTTTAAATACCGCCTGTATCTCAGCTATGATACTTGCAGCAATCTCCTCCGGCGTTTCAGCCCCAATATCCAATCCGGTTGGACCATATATTCTTGAAAGCATGGCTTCTGTGACATCAATACCTTCGTTTTTACATTCATGCAACATTTTATGCAACTTTTTCTTTGGGCCAAGCACTCCAATATAAGGAACATTTGTATGCAGCAATGCTTTTAACATCTGTAAGTCATACCGGTAATTATGTGTCATCAGAACAAAACATGTTCTATTATCGATGTGAATCTTAGATAAAACAGACTCCGGCTTGCTTACTACTATTTGACATGCATGTATAAAGCGATCTGCTTTTGCATGGGTATTTCTGCCATCCACTACTTTAACCTCCCATCCTAAAACAGTGGCTATCTTCATCATAGGAATCGCATCATTTCCTGCTCCTACCACTACCAAAGAAATAGGTGGTTCCAGAAATTCGATACAAGCACTGATCGATTTGTCGTTATCAGCATAATCAAAAAAGTCAGTCTTCCTGTTACGCAATACCTTTTTTGCATCCAGTTCCAGTTTATCTTTCAGGAAGGGTGAATGCACAATCGATAAAACCTCCCCATTTTGCTCATACAGGAGACAAGTACCTGTTTGTTCATTTCTTCTGTTTGTCAGATCGAAAAGAGTGACCAGGGATACAGATTGCCTTTTGGATATTGCCTTTCTTAATAGTTCAACAGGATTAAAGGGATCTTTTGCATGAATATACTCAAATAGCACCTGAATCAGTCCCTCACAACCCAATTGAATGCCAACACTTGCATCATCTTCGTCACTGGTATCGTATGTAACCAATCTGGTTTTTTTTTCCGAGAAAGTCAATAAGGCTTTCTTTAACGCATCGCCCTCCAAACATCCTCCACTGATGGCACCTATCATTAAGCCGTCTTCTAAAATTAACATCCTTGCACCAGGCATTCTATAGGAAGAGCCCGTTAAATGTACCACCGTAGCCAAAACACAAGATCTTCCCGCATTTTTGGCTGCATCATAAGCATCAATTATCTCGCGCAATTCAGACATGAAGAATGGTTTCCTTAAAATGGTTGATATCCCTTAACAACTGCCTTTTTGGCCAAAGGGACTTCGCTGGCCTTTATTAAAGCTGCTTTATTGCCCCAGGAATTTCTGATATAATTGATCACATCAGCTGTTTCCTGATCCGTTAATTGTATGGCAGCCATTTCAGCATTGAATTTTTTCCCCTTTACTACAATGGGTCCCCGCATCCCTTGTAATACTATTTTCACCAGCTTGTTCTTATCATTGAGGTTGCCGGTATTTACCAGAGAAGGAAATGTATTTTCCTGTCCGTTACCATTCTCCATATGGCAGGACATACAATAAATGGCATAAACAGTTTTTCCGTTACTGATGCTTGTGTTGGGTTTGTTGTTTTGATAAAACGACTGGCTTATAATACTAACCGACAACAGCGTGAAGAATAAATGTATCTTTTTCATGTTCCAATAATTTTCTTATCAATAAAAAAGACTGCCAATAAAGCAATCTTTTTATTTGATTTTTTGTTTAAGGCAATTAGGATTTGGTTAGCTCGTTGATAAATGGCTGGTTGTACAATCGTTTACCGGTTGCTTTGTAAAGGGCATTGGCCAATGCGGCAAAAACTGGTGGAAAAGGAGGTTCACCCAAACCTGTCGGATCGATCGAATTTTTTACAAAATATACGTCGATTTTTTTAGGGGCTTCCCTATGTCGGATAATCCTGTATTGATTGATATTTTTCTGCTCAGGAACACCTTTTTCGAAACGCATACCACCAAACAAAGCATTACCGATACCATCAACCACGGCACCTTCAACCATATTTTTGGCACCTTCCGGATTTACCACAAAACCACAGTCCATTGCTGAAACAACACTATCTATAACAGGCTGGCCATTCTTCATAGTAACATCAATTACATGAGCAGCATAAGAATTATGACAGAAATAAGCAGCAACACCTCTACGGGCATTCTTATTATTGGTCTTGTTCCAGTTCGACTTTTCTTTCACCAATTCCAATACACCCATATACCTGTCTGCATCATAATCATTGAATTTACCCACAGGATTGGCTTTCGCTTTTTTCAACAGTTCAATTCTATACTCGATAGGATCTTTACCGATTGTTTCTGCTAATTCATCTAAAAAAGATTGTTCAGCAGAAGCAATAAAGTTTGAACCGGGTGCCCTGAAAGCGCCGATGGTAATATTTGAAGGGATTTCCCATCCCTCCGCCAGGTAGTTCTCAAATGCTCCTGCCGGAAAACGATTTTCATGAACCGCACCTTCTGGTATTCCTCCTCCTTTAATATGCATCGCTGTTACATTGTTATTCGCATCTATCGCTGCTTTATAGGTTACCATATAGGTTGGACGATATACGCCATTGGTCATGTCATCTTCTCTTGTATAGATCAATTTAACCGGTGCTTTCACTTTTTTAGAAATATGACCGGCTTCAATGATATAATGCCCATAAGCCCTTCTTCCAAAACCACCGCCCATTCTAGCCAATTTCATCTCAATCTTTTCAGCAGGCAAATCCAGATTTTTCATGATGTTTTGTTTCATCATTTCCGGGATTTGAATGGGCGCAACAAAAAATGCTTTCTGATCCGTTATATGCGCAAAACAACTGATTGGCTCCATAGGGTTATGTGAAAGAAAAGGGGCTGAATAGGTTTTTTCAAGTACTTTTTTTGCTTTAGCAAAAGCAGCTTCAGGGTCGCCATCCTTTCTCAATACTTTTCCCTGCTTTTGCTGCATTGCATGCATCTCTTTCATATGTGCTTCGGTACTTTCCAAACCTGCAGGAATGATTTCCTCTTTACTTCCCCTGAAAGAAGCGACCATTTCTTTCGTTTCTTGAATGGGTTCCCATTCTACATTCACTTTCTTCTTCGCATTCATCACTTCCCAGGTAGAGTTACCAACTACGGCCACTAAATTGTTAAAAGCTCTTGTATCAAATCCTGCTCTTTGATATCCGTCTTTGTATACCTGAAACTCAAATACATCTTTGATGCCCGGCATTTGTAAAGCATCTTTTGCATCAAATGATTTCAATTTCAACCCAAAAGCGGGAGGATGAATGATCATGGCAATTAACATTCCGGGATATTTATAATCCATCGTAAACAATGAATTACCGGAAACAATTTGTTTTCCTACTACATTCTTCTGAGCTGTACCAATCAGAGAAAATTCTGTGGTCTTTTTAAGATCAACTTTTGCAGGCTTTGGCAGTTTAGAAGCTGCGGTTGCAACAGCACCATAAGTGGTAAGCCTATTAGAGGCTTTGTGCGTGATGGTTCCTTTTGATGCCACCACCTCATTGATAGACACATTCCACTCATTGGCTGCGGCCTGCTTTAGCATTTCCCTTGCAGTGGCGCCGGCTGTCCGAAGCGGATTCCAGGCCATGCGCATCGCCTGGCTTCCCCCGGTAAATTGGCTTTTGAACCTGGGCGTATCATAGTTTCCCTGTTCAACTATTACTTTAGACCAGTCAACTTCCAACTCTTCAGCCACCATCATCGGTAATGAAGTCATTACATTGGTTCCAAATTCCGGATTCGGGCAGAATATCTTTATTTGGTTATCGGCCGTAATCTGAATAAACCCATTCAGTTCTACCCAGTTCTCAGCCATTTCGGGGCCTGCCAAAGCCTCATTAGGGATAAGATTGGTTAACCAGCTAAATCCGATCATCAGGCCTCCTCCGGATAAAGAAGATACTTTTAAAAATGATCTGCGGCTATATTGATTGGTTGATTTTTCCATTGTCTGAATCGTTTTATTTGGTGGTTGATTTTGCAGCTTTTTTAATGGCACTTTTGATCCTCACATAAGTGCCGCATCTGCATAAGTTACCGGTCATATAGGTATCGATGTCTTCATCTGTTGGATTAGGTTTGGCTTTTAATAAAGATGCTGCTGCCATAATTTGTCCGGTTTGGCAATAGCCACATTGCGCAACATCTAATTCCAGCCATGCTTTTTGAACCGGATGTTCTCCCTGCTCAGACAGTCCTTCAATGGTGGTAATTTCCTGAACACCCACTGCAGATACCGGTAATTGACAGGATTTTAAAGCTCTTCCATTCAAATGTATCGTACAGGCCCCGCAGGAACCCACACCGCATCCGTATTTGGTGCCAACCAGATTCAGGTGATCCCTTAAAACCCACAAAACCGGCGTACCCGGATCCACATCCACTTCATATTTCTTCCCGTTTACTTTTAGATTCAATTTTGACATAATAGATTTATTTAAATCATCAATAAGCTACCGAAAGCGACTGTTAAAATAGCCTTTTTAGGACAAGAAAAATTACAAAATTCAAACAATTTGATAACTAATAGACATGATAAGACTCTTCGCTATGGCTAAAATCAACTATCAGGGCTGATTATTGCTTTTCAATTTCAATGGCCTGGATAGATGTGAAAAAGTAAGCTGTCCCAATTTCCATTTTCCGCTGTCTTTGATAAAGACCTCTGTTACCATAAAAGGATTGATCGCATCATTTCCACCAACAACAGCCACCAGATCTATATCGCTCAAAATAACTGCTGTATTGCCAAAGAATTTCACAGAAGTACTGTACACTTCTGCTTTCTTGTACCAGATAAAACCACCTTTGATAATATCTACTTCCCTATCCTTTCCCCATGTACCACCCATATGTACAAATTCACATTTGGCATCAAACAAATCGCCCAAAGACGCTACATTTTTATCCGACATCCATTGCCATTTTTTGCCGGATAATTCTATGATTTCATTGTCGGATTGTAAAGTGCCCGGGCTTGCTGATGTATTTTGCTGAGCAAAAGATAGTTGAACAAGCATGGTCAATAAAATAGTACCAAAGATTTTCATTTTCATGTTAATTTATTTAGTTAATTATTAATTTTCCTTTCTCCTAACCATTTCACCATGGCAGGATCCCGATGATCGAAAAAGCTACTTTCCTTTTTATCCAGGGCCTTGATTGATTCCATATCCTCCCCGCTTAATGCAAAATCAAAAATGTTGAAATTCTCTTGCAT
>JBDKLG010000273.1:0-3779 GCA_039795695.1 Bacteroidota bacterium | reverse complement strand
CAATTTATGCCCCAAGTTTCACAAAATATCTAGTACGATTTTTTACTTTTTTAGTAATTTTTGCATTTCATTTATAGCAGGGATCAAAGAACCATGATAGCTGGTCATTACTTTTGCAAATGAAAAAAGCATGGGCCTATCCCATGCAGCTAAATCAGACCAGTAAGCGTTTAATAATCGCTCATTATCATGTGGAATGCAGTGATAATATACGTTTCCCCATGCGTTTGATTTAGCGACGATTAATATGGCTGCCACTTCTTTTTTGTCATCGCGGATAAACAGCTTGGCATCAAATGAATAATTCCCTTCCGTTTTGTCAAACAGACTTTCAAAGTGGTATCCCTTTTTCATATCAAGACCTTCAGTCAGCATTGTTCTATAACCCCGAACACAATAGTTGTATTCTTCCTCTGTTGTAGCTGCTGGTTTTTGACAAAAAGTACTCAAGTAAGTAAAAAGAATAATAAGCAGTAGTGTTAGTTTTGACTTCATATAGACTGGTTTGATATAGGTAAAATAAGCCTTTTTTGTAAATCAAAAAATAGTAAAAACTGTTTCGATTTTAAATTGATGAAAAAAGTACAATCTTTGACCCCTAAATGGCCAGCTTAAACTATATGTAAACTAAAATTTTGCCAATCCCCATCCACCTTATACATTTGCAGTCTTATGGGGGGTTAGCTCAGTTGGCTAGAGCGCTTGCATGGCATGCAAGAGGTCGTCGGTTCGACCCCGATACTCTCCACATAATAAAAGGTTCACCCAAAAGTGAACCTTTTAATTTTAGCAGAACAGTCTTTTAATGAAACAACCCATACTTTACTGATATACAAACCGCGCTTTCTTTCCACCAACCATCAATTCAAACTCTCCGGGTTCAGTAACTGTTTTTAATTGTGCATTTACAAATGCCAGATCGTTTTTTGTAAGGGTGAAGATTATTTTTTTTGTTTCACCTGCTTTCAGTGAAATTTTTTGGTATGCCCTCAAACGCTGCATTGACGGGGTTATGCTGGCATAGAGGTCCCTGGAATACAAATCCACCGCATGCATGCCATCACGGCTGCCTGTGTTCTTCACAGTAATACTTACGGTTAAGGTCGAATTTGCAGTGAGGATATTACTGCTCAATTGCAAATCGCCGTATTCGAAACTGCTGTAGCTAAGCCCATGCCCAAAAGCAAATAAAGGATCATAGCCTGTGTGCACATCATCATTGAATACTTCTCTCACTTCTTCAGTGGGTTTTCTGTCGTACAATACAATTTCTCCCATACTGCGCGGATAACTGAAAGGCAGCTTTCCGGAAGGATTGTAATCGCCAAACAACACATCAGCAATGGCTTCTGCAGATTTTTTACCAGTCCAATAAGTCATCAGAATCCCCTTTACCCCTGGCTCAATACCGGTTATAAATCTTGGCCTGCCTTCGGTTAATACCAGTATCACCGGCTTGCCGGAACCTATAGCGGCTTTGGCAAGGGCCAGCTGATCATCGGGCAATGCCAGCTCACGTGTATTTCCCGGGCTTTCTGCATAGGCGTTCTCTCCCAGGCACAAAACAATGACATCTGCTTTGCCGGCAGCAGTACTTAATTGTGCAGCATCATAGTTCAATGGGTTGTCAAAACCTTTTCCTGTAGTGGTGGTACTATTGGCTTTGCCAACTTTGTCGGTAATGGTTTGTAAAATGGTTTTGCTGTCGGCAGGATACCATTCCTCTTCCTTGCCCTGCCAGGTATAACTCCAGCAACCATTCAGGGCACTGATACTTTGTGCCGAAGGGCCGGCTACCAATACCCTGGTATTTCTGGATAAAGGCAATACATTGTTTTGGTTCTTTAATAAGGTCATGGCTTCATGCGCTGCATCTAATGCCAATTGCTGGTAAGCAGGGTTGCCAAAATTATTTTTGGCGGAACTTTCTGGATAGGGATTGTCGAACAAACCCAGTTTGTACTTTAAAACCAGTATTCTGTTAACTGCATCGTCTATACGGCTTATGGATACTTCTCCTTTTTTTACAGCTTCCAGCAAAAGGTCATAAAAAGAAAAATCGCCGGGCACCATACTCATATCAATTCCTGCATTGATGGCCATTACCACTGCCTGCCTGGGACTGGATGCCACATTGTGTCTTTCGTGCAATCTTTTGATGTCTTCCCAGTCTGTAACAATAACCCCCTGGAAACCCAGTTCTTTCCTTAACACATCAGTGAGCAGGTATTTGCTGGCATGAACGGGCTCACCATTGATTTCTCCTGAATTAATCATGATGGTAGAAGCCCCGGCTTTGATTGCTTCACGAAATTGCGGCAGGTAATATTCCCGCATTTCAATTTCAGGCATATAAATGGGTGTTCTGTCCTTACCGGTTCTTGAATTGGAATAACCAAGATAGTGTTTCATAGAGCTGGCAACAGCCGTAGGGTTTTTTAATCCATCTTCCTCATAAGCTTTTACCGCAGCAGCCCCCATTGTTTTACCAATAAAAACATCTTCACCAAATGTTTCCGGAAACCTTGACCACAAAGGCTGCCGGCCAATATCCAGTACCGGCGCAAAATTCCATCGAACACCTGAAGCACGAAGTTCCTTGGCGGTTACTTTGGCCATCGCAGCCACCAGTGCCGTATTCCTTGTGGCAGCCATGGCAATATTTTGCGGAAACAGGGTAGCATTCAGCGTATAGGTTTGGCCATGCATGCCATCCAGGCCATATACAACAGGAATTTTTAAAGCCGTCTTTTTTGTTTCATCCTGGATCTGTGTAATCAATTTCCACCAGGCATCCTGCGACAACGCATGTGCAGTAGTATTCAATACCGATCCCACTTTATAATCCACCACTGCTTTTTTCAAAGCCGCTTCGTCAAGACTGCCATCTGTATTGGCCCATCCACCTTTGGCAATTACGGCCAGTGTTACCTGTGTCATCTGGCCTATTTTTTCTTCAATAGTCATTTTTTTAACCAGGGCAGCTGCTTTTTGCTGGTCGGTTTGCGCCTGTAATGAAGCAAAAGAAATAAATGCCATCACAAACAATCGTAGTTTTTTCATAAAGGGTATTTAATCGGTTACTGAAATAGCTTTCATGAGCGTTTCAGCTGGTAATACGGTTTGCCCTACTTAGTATGGTTATTTGGTAGGGTGATGAAGATAAATGAAAATTTTGTATTTTTTATTTTCCGAATAAAGTGGCAGTCATGAAGGCCGGTTTTTTAGCAATGGGGTAAAATGGGGTCTATTGAGTGAAATACACATTCTTTCAGAAAGAATTGATTAATAAACAGTAGCTGTAATGCAGGGCAGCTCATGAAAACAGTGGGAGGCGTACAAAAATTAAAATCAATGAACAAGCATTTGTCAGCAAACCCTTGAAGGCCTTATTATTTGGAATAAACCCGCAATAAAAATACCGGAACCTGATTGTTGTAAGTAGCAGCGTTTAGGAAAAGACCGGGTAATAGGCAATAGTTTTTTTGGAGGCAGCGCTTAGCCAATGCCAGACTTGAAATAGAATACTTTGTATATTAGCTGTTATGAATTATTGCAAAAGCCTTGTTATATGCGTATTTGCAGTTTCTCTGGCTAAGGCGCAAACGCATCATGCTGTAATAAAGTTAAACGAACCCAAAGCCTCCATCAGCACTTCCATGTGGGGCATTTTCTTCGAAGACATTAACCTGGCTGCCGATGGCGGTATTTATGCAGAACTGGTGAAAAACCGCTCTTTCGAATTCAACAACCCATTGATGGGCTGGAAGGAACAGAAA
>JBDKLG010000272.1:0-5847 GCA_039795695.1 Bacteroidota bacterium | reverse complement strand
CCGAATGAGCATAAAATGTAATAGCTTAGGAAGAATAATTTTTATTCCTGATGAAAGCAAACTATCCTGCCATCCTTACCGGATTGGCTATTGTAATGCTGAGTATGGTTTCCTGCGTTGCTGAAGCCCAGGAAAAAAAAGCCAGTGGTACAAAAATTGTCTTACTTGGAACAGGAACCCCCAATGCCAACCCCGATAGATCTGGCCCCTCTCTGGCAATAGTGGTAAAAGGGCAGGCTTATGTAGTGGACTGTGGCCCGGGGGTTGTACGGCGGGCAGCAGCAGCGGCAAAAATGGGTATCACTGCACTGGATGCGGCAGGCTTAAACAGGTTATTTATTACCCATCTTCATTCAGACCATACCGTTGGCCTTGCTGATTTTATTTTTACACCCGCTGTATTGGAGAGAAAAGGGACTTTGGAGATATACGGTCCTGCCGGAACAAAAAAAATGACCGGCCATATAGTGCAGGCATATAAAGAAGACATGGATTTACGTATCAACGGACTTGAAATGGGTAATGCAAAAAGCTATGCAGTAAATGTACATGAAATGAAAGAGGGGCTTATTTACAGTGATTCCAATATAGTGGTAAAAGCTTTTAGGGTTAACCATGGTTCATGGAAAGAAGCTTATGGCTTTCGCTTTGAAACAAGGGATAAAATAATTGTGGTATCCGGTGATTGTACTTATAGTGAGAATCTTGTGAGGAATGCTGAAGGATGTGATATTTTGGTGCATGAAGTATATTCTATGGAAGGCTTATCCGGTCGCGAAAAAAAATGGAAGGATTATCATACTGTTTTTCATACTTCTACTGAACAATTGGCAGCCATTGCCAACAAATTAAAACCGCGAAAATTGGTTCTGACGCACCAGTTATTATGGAGTTCAAATAAAGAAGACCTTCTAAAGGAGATCAGCAAATCCTATTCAGGCAAAATTGTTTATGGGAATGATCTGGATATTATTGAATAGATTTCTTTTGTATATATTGCTACCATTGGGTTTGAAGAAAATACCCGGCTAAATTATTGGAGCACCCGCAGATTTTTCAGATTTTATAAATACATTGTTACCGTAAAATTTAAACAATTATGAGAAAATTGACCATTGTATTGCTTGCGGGCTGTTTAGTGACAGGCATTACCGTTTGCGCACAGGAAAAAACTGAATGGCATTCCATCTTTTCCAGGATAAACGATGAGGTATTGGCCAACTCCAAAGCATACAGCAGCCTGAAAACAGCGTCTGAAACAATTGGCCACAGACTTACAGGATCAGAGAATGGTAAAAAAGCAGAAGCGTTTGCTTATAATTTACTGAAATCTTATGGGCTCAAAGAAGTGAAATACCAGCCTTTTGAAGTGGAGAGCTGGAGCAGGGGATCGGTGACTGTTACAATCGGTTCCGATATGAAAGGGCAGTCGCCTGTAAAATCCGTAACACTTGCACATTCCCCCGTGAGCGCAGATATTAACCTGGAACTTGCCGATATGGGCAATGGGCTGGAAGAAGATTACCTGGCTAATCCGGATAAAGTAAAAGGTAAGATTGCATTGGTTTATCTGGGTGTATTGCCTGGTTCCAGGGAAGGAACCAAATCCCTGCATCGCTCTGAAAAAACTGCAATTGCAACAAAATATGGCGCAAAAGGAATTATCATCATCAATACAGCAACGGGTGGCATCCTTTTAACAGGAACGGCATCGGTAACAGGAAAACTAATCCCTATTCCTGCAGTATGCATTGGCAAGGAAGATGGTATGCAGTTAAAGGAACGCCTCAAATCAGGAAAATTGTACAGCCATATTGCCATGACAAATTTTTCCGGACTAATCAAAGCCAGAAATGTAATTGCCACCATTAAAGGAAAGTCGCAGCCCAATGAAAAAATTGTGGTAGGCGGGCACCTGGACAGTTGGGACCTTGCTACCGGAGCCATCGACAACGGTATTGGTTCTTTTTCTGTATTGGATATGGCCAGAACCTTTGCTGTACTTAAGTTACAGCCCGAAAGAACTGTTGAGTTTGTAATGTTTATGGGTGAAGAAGAAGGCCTTTTGGGATCTAAAGCTTATGTGGCAGCAGCGGAAAAAGACAAAAGCATCCTGCAGCTGCGCTATATGCTCAATTATGATATGACCAATGATCCAAAAGGGTATTCGACTACTTCAGAAGATAGTAAAGAACTGTTTCAATCCATTGGCAATATTGCCCATCAATTAGATACCGCTTTCAAAAATACTTTTAGAAATGGGGCAGGTTTGCACAGTGATCACCAGCCTTTTATGTTGCAGGGTGTACCAACAGGTGGTGGGGTAGGGGGCGGACTGCCCAATAATGCCGGCCCCTGTTACCATGCCGATTGTGATGTGTTTACGCTGGTAGATGAAAAAGGCATGAAGAACACAGTTCGTTTTAGTGCCATGCTTTTGTATGGGATTGCCGATTCAAAAGAGATCAGGGCAAAACATTTAAGCGATGAAGAAACCAAAGCATTTCTTTTCAAAAACAATTTAAAAGAACCGCTGCAAATAGCAGGAGAGTGGCGGTGGAAAGACTGAGAACTGTTGCAAGGGAGGGATAAATAATATCAAAGCCGGGCAAGGATCAGCATGTTTTTCCGCAATGCAATGGGTTTTTAACCTTTTGCATTGCGGTTATTTTTTTCAAATTTGAATTGAATCTGTAAAGAAAGATATAGGGTTATTATTGCCGTAATCATTCCGCCACCCACATCCAATGGGTAGTGTTCTGCCAGATAAACCCTTGAATAGCCTACCAGTAAAGCATAGAGAAACCCAATGGGTAATATCCATTTCTTGGGTATCAATACAGCGCCCAATAAAAAAATAGTAAAAGCTGCTGCCGTATGCCCCGATGGGAAACTGAAACTTGTTAACAATTCCACCCCAGGAACGGTATGAATTAAATGGACGTCCTTAATAGCAGCAGTGGGTCTTAACACACCGGGAAAAATGAAGTTTTTGGCAAGCTGGGTAATAAGCGTGGATAGGATGATGGAAGATAAAAGCAATGGAAAATGTTTCCTGGAATAAACCCATACAAGTACTGCAACCAATACCCAGATTGCACCATCGCCCATATTTGTCCAGAAAGAAAAAAAATAGTCGGCCGGTTTGCCCAGGTCATGATTGAAAAATAAAAAAACACTATCCCTTCCCATCAGCAGGGAAAACAAAATCAGTAATACACCGGTAAATAAAGTCAACAATAATCCGGGTTTATAGGAAGGCCCGGGAATGGTTTTGGTTGGCATGAATAAATATATTCTAACGAATTTAGCATTTAATTCCCTGAACAAAAAGCGCGTAGTTAAAAGGGCTTTCTATTGTACGGTCTTCACTGCCTTTTAAACAATCCCAGCCAGTTCCAGGCTTCTTTTTTTCAGGTTTTTGATATCCAGGTTGTCAATAATGGGCTCTGCCGTCAGTATTAGCGATGTGCCATTCTCTTTCCACCATTTGTTTTCAGCCAGGTGCCTGAAATGCAATACACCAATAAGGTATTTTCTGTCTTCATCGGCATGCCATTCTTCTATCCATTCAAATTGTTCGCGGGGTATGTATTTCCAATCGTCGAAGCTTAGGTAAACTTTCAGGTAATAATCGCTCGTTAATTCATGTGGTTGATGGTGGTAGAGTTTTTTGTATTCATACTTATACTGGTACCTTAATGCTGCGATATCACTTAATACGGCAGATGCTGTTGGAAAACTACCCGCCCCTTTGCCATAAAAGAACTGTTTGTCGGAAAAGCCGCTTTCAATTACCACACCATTGTATTCGTTTTTCACAAAAGACAAGGGCTCATTTATTTTTACAAATTGGGGTAATACAAATGCAGCTACCTTGCCATTCTTTAATTTTTTAGCCTGGGCAATTAATTTGATATCCAGGTTTTTTTCTTTGGCCACCACTGCGTCGGACAGTTGAATATCCTGAATGCCCGTGAATAGAATATTATCGGGATGCTCCACTATTCCATATGCATGGTTCAGCAGAATGGTCCATTTATTCACTGCATCATATCCTTCTACGTCTAATTTAGGATTGCTCTCGGCAAAGCCCAGCTGCTGGGCCAGAAGAAGGGCAGGCTGGAAATCCAGTTTGTCTTCGAACATTTTGGTTAAAATAAAATTGGTTGATCCGTTTACAATGGCTTTGATGGAATGTAAGAGATCATTGTCATAATATTCTTCCAGGTTTCTGATAACGGGAATCGAGGCACAGGCTGCGGCTTCGTAAAGAAATGGCAGCCCGGTTTCCTGTTGTAATTGCAGAATTTCCGGCAAATGTTCGGCAATCATTTTTTTACTGGCACTTACCACTGCTTTGCCATTTCTAAGTGCAATTGAAACTATTTCAAATGCTGCATTGGCATCATCAATCACTTCTACAACTACATTAATGTCTTCATCCAGCAAAATATCTTCCTTTTGCGTAGTAAACAAGGCAGCAGGAGCATTCCTTTCTTTGCCGGGGTTTTTGATACATACTTTTTTGATACCGGCTTTTAGTGAAGGGGTTTGCTGTAATACCTTGTACAAACCTTCGCCTACTACGCCAAATCCAAATAATCCGATTGTTAACTGTTTGTGTGTGTCCATTTTTGCGGGTAATTTTTTTGATTATACAACTACTGCTTTCTGTTGTTGTTTTTTTAGTGTTGAAATTTTTTCAAATGTTTTGGTCAAATCACCGATGAGGTCTTCGGCATCTTCCAGGCCTACAGATAACCTGATCAGGCTGTCTTTTACCCCTGCAGCCCTTCTCTTTTCAGCCGGTATGGATTTATGCGTCATATTTGCCGGATGAGATACCAGGCTCTTGATACCACCCAGGCTCTCGGCCAGTTTAAATAATTGTGTCTGGCTTACAAACTGAACCGCAGCTTCTTCGGTATCATTTTTAAGTGAAAAAGACACAATACCGCCAAAACCCGTGGATTGTTTTTTGGCTACTTCATGATTGGGGTGCGAACTTAAACCCGGATAATAAACCCTGTCAACCGCAGGATGTGTTTCAAGGAATGATGCGATAGCCAATGCTGTTGCACAATGCTGCTTCACTCGCAAATGAATGGTTTCAATACCCCGAATGGTTAACCAGCTGTCGAATGGTGCGAGAATAGCTCCACAGGCGTTTTGTATGTATTTTAACCTGCTGCCTATTTCCTTATCCTTTGCTACCACCAGGCCTGCAATTAAATCGCTGTGTCCTCCAAGGTATTTAGTGGCACTGTGAATTACAATATCAGCCCCCAGTGCAAGAGGCTGCTGTAATACTGGTGATGCAAAAGTATTGTCTACACAAAGCAAACAATGGTTTGCTTTGGCTACTTTGGCAATGGCCGCTATATCGGATATTTTTAAAGTGGGGTTGGTTGGTGTTTCCAGCCAGATTAGTTTTGTTTGCGGAGTGATGGCATCAAATACATTGGCGGCATCAGACGTATCCGTAAAATTTACTTTGATTCCAAACTGTGCATAAACACTGGTGAATAAGCGGAATGCTCCTCCATAAATATCATCTACCGCTAAAATTTCATCACCTGTTTTCAATAATTTTACAATAGCATCAATTGCAGCCAGTCCGCTGCTGAAAGCAATGCCCGTACTCCCTTTTTCGAGCTGCGCAATCAATTGCTCCAGCGCAGCTCTGGTAGGATTGCCCGTACGTGCATAATCATACCCCCTGTTAATGCCGGGAGCTTCCTGTACAAATGTAGAAGTTTGGTAAATGGGTACCGAAATAGCGCCTGTTAAAGGATCTACCGGAATGCTGTGAATCAATTCTGTGGCTGTGCTCATGTTAAACAT
>JBDKLG010000271.1:0-36277 GCA_039795695.1 Bacteroidota bacterium | reverse complement strand
TTGGTATCATCAAATTCTGCCTGTTCCCATCCGAACGGATACCTGGCGGCATCTACCTTATCTCCGGGGCCAATGACCATATAGGTGCGCAGCCTTGGGCCATTGTCTGTGGAACAGGCTGTATATGCATCATCTCTGATCACTTTCCATCCTGTATTGGTATTGATTATTTTTTCTGCCTCCGTATTGCCTTGTAACAAAAAAGCCGTTTGATTGGTAACCTGTGCAACAGGCGCATATACACCCATGTTCCAAACAAGTGCTGCAATCATGTTATTACCTGCCTGTAAATAGGGAGCAATGTCTACCGTTTCGAAATACCAATTATACAGATCCCCTCTTGCCGGGCCCAGGCACACAGCTTTCCCGTTTACAAATAAGCGGTACCTGTTATCGGCCGAAACATGTACGATGAATTTTTCCGGCTTTTTGTTAATTGAGATATTTTTCCTGAAATGATAAATACCATATTCACGCTGAAATGCATCTGGACTGGTTATCCAGCTGGCAGACCAGTTACCTTTTAATAAAGCAGGGTTGATTTCCTGTGCTTCGCTGAAGCAATTGAACAGGGCAAGCGTTAATACAAAAAATATTCTCATAAAAACCGGATAAAATGTGCAGATTCATTGACTGCATAGACAGCAATACGGGCCAATGCTTAACTATGCGTCATAAAAATTTATTTATTCAATTTCTTAATCAATTCAACTTCATCCTGGCGGTATGCTTTTCCATCAGAATAAAAAATATCATGAAACCACTCTATTGGCTGTGCACCATCTTTGATGGGGGTATCCCAGGCATAAATGGTATTGGTTTTGCCGCTTACAAAGCCCCAGTTGATGGCTCCTACATTTTCCTTTTTCAGCATGGGCATTATATTGGAGAAGCGACTGTTCCTGATTCTTGCCATGTATTCTGTACAAATCAAAGGACGGCCAAATGCTTTCAATAGCTGTATCACCCTTAAATGCTGTGCGGGCTCATCATAATTATGGTAGGTAATGATATCGGAATTCAATACCTGGAAACGATTGTATTTTTCCAGGCCCCAGTCCCACAATCCGGCGCTGATGGGCTGGTCGGGATTAACTGCCCTGGCCCACTGAAATATTTTGCCCAGTAGAACCAGGGAGGAATCTTTTTTTCCGCTGTTTCCCGGCTCGTTATAAAGATCCCATAAAAGAATCCTTTTATCGTGAGCGAAACTGCTCATTACATCGGTAACATATTTTTCCAGTTCAGGATAAATGGCAGCATTGCCTGATGCGGGCTGCCCCGGATCCTGCATCCAGCCCGAATTATGAATCCCCGTTTTGGGTTCCGGCTGTTTGCCAGCTTTGGGTTCTTTGTTCCAGCAATCATCAAAAAACACCAGCATCGGTTCTATTCCATGTTTATTCGCTAACGCAAGAAATTGATCCACTCTTTTTTTAAATCCGGCAGGGTCTTGTTTCCAGGCAATACTGTGCAGGAAAACACGCATGGTATTAAAACCGATTGATTCGGCCCAGCCCAGTTCCTTATCAATGGTAACAGGGTCAAAACTATCTGCCTGCCACATTTCCAACTGGTTGATGGCATTGGCGGGAATATAATCGGCACCCGATAACCATTTGTGCTTTGCATACCAGGCATTGGCTTTTTCAATGGGCCATACATTGGTTTGAGACCGGGCTGTAAAAAACACCAGAACTGTTAGTGTAAGCAGTAAAATATTCTTTTTCATTGTGCAGGTTTTCTGTAGTGTTTATTACTCGTGTATGCTTTCCGATTGGTATTTTTTTTCATACATCGGAACAGAGTGAGCATTAGCGTAAATGATGAAATATTTATTTATTAATACTGAAATGATATTCGCCTGAGCCAAGATTAAGTACTACATATCCTGATTCGGTTTTTGAATCGGCCGGAATAAGCAGGCCGCCGGACTCCCTAATAGCCGCAGCATTTTTCGCAGGTACAAAAACGGTGGCGTTTGTGTTGGCAGGGATTACTACATCCATCAAAACCTTATCCCCACTCAATTTCCAGCCACTGCTCAGTTTTCCATAATAAGTTTGCAAACTGGCAGATGCATCTGTAAACCCACCACCGATATGGGGTTGTATTTTACTATGTTTATACCCTACTCCATCTTCATAAGTATCCAGACCTACCATTACCCGGTACATCCAATCGCCGATGGCGCCATAAGCATAATGGTTATAAGAATTCATGCCCGGTGTTTGAAAAGAACCATCCGGCTTAATCCCGTCCCATCTTTCCCAAATAGTGGTTGCGCCCATTTTAACAGGATAGAGCCAGGAAGGATATTTATCCTGCAGCAACAAATCATATGCAACCTGGGTATACCCAAAACGGGTTAATACATGGCATAAATAAGGTGTACCCAAAAAGCCGGTGGTTAAATGATTGCCATAGCTTTTTACATTCTCCATCAGTTTTTCCGCGGCCTGTTTCTGCAATGGTTCAGGAAGCATATCAAAATGTAATGCAAGGGTATAAGCTGTTTGAGTAGAAGATACCAGCCTTCCGTTACCGGTCATGTATTCTTTTACAAAAGCTTCTTTTATTCTTTTCAGCAATGCTTCATAGCTTGTTATATCATCGTTTTTACCCAATACTTTGGCCGCATTGATCAACAGCTGTGTAGAATGTGCAAAAAAGCACTGTGCGATCAAATATTTATCGGTAACGGCTGCCCTGCCATCATTGTCATCATCAGGGCGGTAAAACAACCAGTCACCGAAATGAAAACCTTTGTTCCATAAATCATTCCTGCTGTTTGTTTGCATATACCCCACCCAGGCTTTCATGCTGTTGTATTGCTCTTCCAGTATTTTTTTATCGCCATATGCCAGGTACATGTTCCAGGGAATGATATTGGCTACATCGGCCCAACCTGCGGACCCGCCTGCATTGGCACCCAATACATTGGGAACAACAAAGGGCACACTGCCATTTGCCTGCTGATCGGCAGCAACATCTTTCAGCCATTTGGAAAAGAAATTGTTCACGTTCATATTGAAGGAAGCGGTTCTGGAAAAAACCTGTGCATCACCCGTCCAGCCAAGCCTTTCATCTCTTTGCGGACAATCGGTGGGCACATCAATAAAATTGCCTTTTTGTCCCCATTGAATATTTTGCTGTAATTGATTGATCAGCTGATTGGATGAAGTAAAACTGCCTGCAGGTGTCATATCAGAATACAATGCCACTGCAGTAAAGTTTTCAGCTTTCAACTCGCCCGGATAACCCGCTACTTTGATGAAGCGGAAACCATGCCAGGTAAAATGAGGTTCAAATACCTCTTCTCCCCCTCCTTTCAAAATATACACATCTTCCGCTTTGGCAGCCCGGAGGTTAACTGTATAAAAATTACCTGTTTTATCGAGTACTTCGGCATGATTGATTACCAGTTTATCGCCTGCCTGGCCTTTTACTTTGATGGTTACCCATCCTACAAGATTTTGTCCGAAGTCGAGTACTTTTTCTCCTGCAGGAGTGGTGATTACTTTAACAGGCTTGAAAGTCTCTTTTCTTCTAACGGGTTCATTGTATGTAGCTATCAGAACATCTTTAGACTGGTTGCCCGGTTTAACCCCCTCCCATTTACTGTCGTCATAACCTACCGAAGCGAAACCGTTCTTGTTCAGCCTTGCATCAATTGTTTCTCCGTTATAAATTTCCGAATTGCGGATAGCGCCGGTGGATGATTTCCAGGACTCATCAGATACAACCATTTCTCTTGTGCCATCTGTATAAACAATCTCCATCTGAAAAAGCAATGCAATGTCTTTTCCATAAAAATTCTGCTGTCCCGAAAAGCCTATAAACCCACGGTACCAGCCATTTCCAAGGGTTATCCCAATGGCATTATTACCCGTGTTTAATAAAGCCGTTACATCATATACCTGGTATTGCAGCCTGTTTTTATAGGAAGTCCAACCCGGTGTAAAATAAGCATCCCCTACCCGCTTTCCGTTAATCTGTGCTTCATAGAGCCCATGCGCTGTGATATAGGCAAAAGCTGAACTGATTTTTCTGGCAGCATTGAATTGCTTTCTGAACAAGGGGCTTGGCCGCAATAAGCTGTCTTCCGTAAACCCTGGTTCAATCCATTTTGCTTTCCAGTCAGCTTTATCCAGCAATGCCATCCGGAAGAATGCTGTATCACTTTTTAGTTCCCTTCCCTGATTATCCCACAGTTTTACAAACCAGTAGTATTTTCTGCCGGTTTGCAGGGGGGCACCTGCATAAGTTATGTAAACCGAAGCGGAAGAATTGACTTTGCCTGATTCCCAAACTGCTTTTTTTTCTCCCTGTTCAAATACTTTCAGTTCGTATGCCAGCTGTAAAAGGTTGTTTTTGTTGTTGACCAGCTGCCAGCTAAACCTTGGGGACCGTATATCGATGCCCAAAGGGTTATTGGTATTTTCTGTAAGCAAATGATCCACCCCTTGTGCAAAAGAGGATAGGGTAAATAAAAACAAGCCTGTAATCAGGTTGCATAGGAATTTCTTCATGGCAGTTTGCTTTGTTTTGGTAAGCTATTTGAATAGAAAGCTAGTGCATGGTTTCTATCAACCATCATGCCCTATCCCGGATTTTTATTTATTGCGATACTTTATCTTTTCTGTAATTCCCCCCCAGCTATCTGTTCGAAAAGGCAGGGCAGGAAAACCTTCCTTATTAAAAAGATTACAGTTACTATTATCATCTGCCCATCCAAACCTTACATGAACAGGTGCTGTTACTTTATCTGAACTCAATACCACCGAATTGCCTTCCAGTCTTGCTTTTGCGGGGTAAAAATGCTTGTCGCTGCCTGCGATTTCAAAACCATTCAGGCTGGTTCCTTGTATTTGCAGCGCAGTGCCATCCGTTACAAAATCAATCCTGGCCTGGTCCTGGGTTACCTGCATCCTGGAAAATACCGGTCCGCGATAAATGGTATTTTTCATTCCGTAACTACCATAGAAAGCATTGGCGGCAAGTCGTTTACCCACATCCTGTTTGTTTTTTGGATGAATATCTTTGGGCTCACCGATATCTGTGGTAACGGCCATTCCGGTATTGGGCAATGCAAGTGTAAGTGTTTGTGCTTCTCTTAGTTCGGCCCAGGTACTGCCTTTCTCACTATTGCCATTGGCTGAATTAAAACTTGCCAGCTGTACAAAATAGAAAGGAAAATTTCCCTGGTTCCATCTTTTACGCCAGTCATTGATCATCAAAGGAAAAGCTTTGCGGTATTGGTACGCCCTTCCCGCATTGCTCTCGCCCTGGTACCAGATAGCACCTTTGATGGCAAAGGGGATTAATGGATTGATCATCGCATTGAATAGCAAACTGGGATAGCTATTAGGTCCTACGGCATTGGCTTTCCCCAGTGATTCAACCAGGAATGCCCAGTTACCTGCCAAACTTATCTGTGTTTGTCCGATGGTAATTTTCATGTCATCCGCATTGCCATAAAAGCCACCGCCACCACCGGTATCTTCCACTTTTACCAGCATCACATTCTTTCCCGGCATTAAAATACCCGCTTCTATTTTATAGATCCGATTAAGGTTATACCCGTTTGTGCTGCCAATCTTTTTCCCGTTCAAAAAAGTTTCGTCATTGTCGTCAATTACACCCAAAGAAATCTCAGCGGGTTTCCCGGCGTCTTCCGGTTTAACAAATATTTCCTTTCTGAACCAGACAACACCATCAATATCCGGTAAAGACTGTTGTTCCCATAAGCCGGGCAGTTTACTATGGGGCAATTTGGATTCATCAATATCATTTTTTTTGAATTGTGTCAGCCGCACATTATCAGCAAGCATCCCCTGTACTTTTGCAATGGTTGCCAACATTTTCCTTTCCTGGTAAACGACCATTGAATCAAGGTTTAGCCTGGGCAGGTCGTTAATCATTGCTTTAAACTCCTCCGCCCCCTGAAAAGCCTCTCTGCTGGTCCATGTTTCCACATCCGTACCGCCCCAACTACTGTTAATCAGCCCGATAGGTACTTTTAATTGATTGTACAATTCTCTTGCAAAAAAATACCCCACTGCCGTAAAATCGCCAATATTGGCTGCTGTTGCGGTTTTCCAGTTTCCCAATTTTTCAAATTCATCTTTTGGCTGGTCGCCGATTGTATTGGGCACTTTAATATGCCTGATTTGGGGATAGTTGGCTGCACTGATTTCCTGGGAACTGTTTTTCGAATTCTTCACCACCCATTCCATATTCGACTGGCCCGAACAAAGCCAGACATCGCCTATCAAAACATCTTTGACAGACACCAGATTTGTGCCGCGGATATTCAATACATAGGGCCCCCCTTCTTTTTCAGGATCCAGCTCTACCCGCCACTTACCGTTGGCAGCAGCAGTTGTAGATTTTGTTTGTTTGTTTATTTGTACAGTTATTTTTTCACCCGGACCTGCCCATCCCCAAACAGGTATTTTCATTCCTCGCTGTAAAACCATACTGTCTGAAAATATCCTGGCCGGTTGTACGGTTGCTTTAACAACAGAACACACTGAAATAAGTATGCAGAGAACTAAGCTGTTTTTTTTCATGGCGTTGATGGTTCTTTGGATGCTTTTAGCAACATCCGGTGTTAGGTTAAATTGAATGAAGAAAATTCAGTTGTGCAATAGCTATTTTTTAAAAGCTGTCTGCTTCCCTATATGCTTTAATCAAGGCCAGTTCGCCCTCTTTTCCTGTTCCGGCATTACCATGCTCCATTCCATACACTCCTTTAAAACCCTTGCCATGTATGTGTTTGAAGATATTTTTGTAATTGATTTCCCCTGTACCCGGTTCTTTTCTGCCGGGATTATCGCCTATCTGAAAATAGCCAATCTCGTCCCAGGCTTTGTCGATATTGGCAATCATATCACCCTGGTTCCGCTGCATATGGTACATGTCGAATAGTATTTTAACTGCCGGGCTATTCACAGCTTTGCAAATCGCGTAGGTCTGGTCTGATCTGCGCAAAAACAAGTCCGGTGTATCACTTAGTGGCTCCATCACCATTACCAGTTCATGGGGTTCCAGAATTTCCGCACCTCTGCGCATGCAGTCAATTACATTGGCTGTTTGAAATCCTTCAGAAAGAGAACGTTCATAGTTGCCGGGCACAACGGTAATCCATTTGGCATGGCATCTTTTGGCCACTTCGATGGAATCTTTGCAATATTGAAGAAATTTGTCTCTCCATTCTTTATTGCCACTCGTCATAGAAGTTTTTACAGGCCAGGTATCAAACTGGTTAACAAATACCCCCATGGTCATTCCGAGCTTTGCCAATGTATCGCCAATCCGGCTTTGCTCTGCAGGGGTTCTGCTCATCATGCCGTTGTCTTCAATGGCACGAAAGCCTACACTGTGGGCAAATTTTATCTGATCTACAAAATCACTGCCTGCATGGTTTTTAAACATGCCGTCGTGTATGCCATAATTGCATTGAAAAGGTTTTCCCTCCTCAACAATATCCTTGCTTCGGTTATCAGCTAAAGCAATGGAAGCCGATAACAATGAACCGCCTGCCAGTAAACCCTGCTGCATAAATTTTCGCCGTTGCATGGAATTGATTTTAGTGGCTTAAATTTAACGATTAGATGGATAAAATAACCCTTTTGAAAAGATACTTGCTTTTATTTTTTTCAGCCTGCCTTTTCACGGGCCGGGCTGGGGCACAAATGCGCAAATTCAGCTTTTCGCAACTAAAAATGGGATCGCCACTGAATATTATCCTGGTAACAGACGATTCCACAAAAGCCCAAAACTGTGCAAAATCCTGTTTTGAACTGGTTGATTCATTGAACAGCATTTTCAGCGATTATGACACAAGCGCTGAATTGTCAAAACTCAATACCCATGCAGGCTCCGGGGCAATGGCCATTTCCGGGGGCTTATGCGATATCCTGCTTTATGCCAAAGATGCTTTTCAAAAAAGCGGGCATAGTTTTGATGTTACGATTGGGCCTTTATCACAGCTATGGAGAAGGGCCCGGAAAGAGACCCTGTTTCCTGAAACAGCCGATATTTCCGCAAAACTGGCTTTGATTGGATTTGATAAAATCAATTTTGATCCCCAAAAAAGCACACTGGCCTTAGCACCGGGGTTCCGGCTTGATTTGGGAGGCATTGCCAAAGGATATACCGCACAAAAGATTGTGGATTATTTACTAAGCCGGGGAATAACCCAATCGCTGGCAGATGCCGGTGGAGATATGGCAATGACCGATGCCCCACCCGGATCAGGCGGCTGGGTAATCGGCATCAATCTACCTGAAACCGCTGATGATCTGCTACCCAAAAAACTATTGCTCAAAAACAAAGCTGTAGCCACATCTGGTGATGTTTACCAATACTTTGCGCATGAAGGGAAAAGATATTCTCATATCATTGATCCCAGAACAGGTTATGGCATCACTTCACAAAGGAATGTAACAGTTATTGCTGATAATGGAACTCTGGCAGACTGGCTGGCTACTTCCTGCAGTATCCTTCCAATCAATGAGGCTAAGAAGCTGGCTATTGCCATGAAGGCGGAATTATTGATTGCCGAAATGAAAGAGGCCAAAATTGTTTTTCATGCTACCCCGGGGTTTAAAAAATTCTGGAAGAAAAATTGATTGCTATGGTATAGCAGCTGCGGGGAATCAGGAAAAAATTCGACAGGAAAGCAGTGAAAGACTGTTACAAAAAAATCAAAGACTGAATAATAGCATACGATATAATTCATTACCTTGAATCTGCCAAAAATCACCCATTGAAAAGAATTGCTTTCCTCTTTTGTTTTATCAGCTATGGGCCGTTAGTTTATCCGCAATCCGGTTCATTCAATAGTTATGATCAAAATATTCCGGGTTCAGCTCTTACATTTAAAATGCTGCCCATCCCTGCAGGTAAGGTATTCATGGGTAGTTCAGAAAATGAACCCGACCGCTCAAAAGATGAAGGACCGCAAAAAAATATTCAAATCGCTGCTTTCTGGATGAGTGCCTATGAAGTTACCAGGGATGAATTTGATGTTTTCTTCAAAGATGAATCCACCAGTATGAATACGGATGTAGATGCTATCACCAGGCCCAGTCCACAGTATATAGACCTTAGCTGGGGCATGGGGAAAGAAGGTGGTTACCCTGTTAACAGTATGTCGCAGTATGCAGCCATCATGTATTGCAGGTGGCTCTATCAAAAAACAGGGGTGTTCTACCGCCTGCCTACAGAAGCAGAATGGGAATATGCCTGTAAGGCAGGAAGCACCGACAGGTATTATTTTGGCAATGATGCGGCTCAATTAGGTGATTATGCATGGTATGAAAAAAACAGCGACAACAAATTCCATAAAGTGGGCGAGAAAAAAGCCAATGCCTGGGGATTGTATGATATGCTGGGTAATTTAATGGAATGGACCATGGACCATTATGAAGAAAGCGGCTATCAGAGAATGAGCGACAAAGATCCCATGGTTGCATACAATCCGTTAAAATACCCGAAAGTCTTACGTGGCGGGGCTTTTAACTCGGCTGCAACTGAATTAAGAACAGCCAAAAGATTTCATTCAGACCCCCAGTGGAACCAGCGTGACCCGCAAATACCCAGGAGCAAATGGTGGTTAACAGATGCGAGTAATGTAGGCATCCGTTTATTGAGACCATTGAACCAGCCAGCAAAAGAAGACATTGATGCTTTTTATACAAAATACCTTGGCCGATAAAAAATGCGTAACAGAAATTTAAAACATAAATCAATCACCATGAACAAAAATACTTCTGAGAAATCACGTCGTGATTTTGTGAAACAAACAGGATTAATTGCCGGAGGAATCATTGCATCCCCCCTGCTATCCCGGGCCAATTATTTTTCAGGTGCCGATGATACCATCAAAGTAGTATTGATTGGTTGCGGTGGCCGGGGAACAGGTGCCGCCATGCAGGCTTTACAAAGTAAACAGCGTGTAAAACTGGTAGCCATGGCCGATGCTTTCAAAGACAACCTGGACCGATGTTATAAATCACTGGCTGTTGACAGTGCCAATGATCCTTCTACTGCAGATGTAAGCAAAAGTATTGATGTTCCTGAAGAAAGAAGGTTTACGGGATTCGATGGATACCTCAAAGCCATTCCACTGGCTGATGTGGTAATACTGGCAACTCCTCCCGGCTTCCGCCCCATTCATTTTGAAGAAGCCATCAAACAGGGGAAGCATGTTTTCATGGAAAAGCCCGTGGCTACTGACCCTGCCGGGGTTCAGAAAGTGTTGGCCACGGCTGCTTTGGCCAAACAAAAGAAACTGAATGTGGTAGTGGGATTGCAGCGACATTACCAGGACTCCTATCGCGAATTATACAAGCGCAAAGACATGATTGGGGACATTGTTTCTTCCCAGGCATGGTGGAACAATGATGGTGTATGGGTAAGACCAAGAAAAGAAGGACAAACCGAAATGGAATACCAGATGCGCAACTGGTATTATTTCAACTGGCTCTGTGGCGATCATATTACCGAACAGCATATACACAATATTGATGTGATCAACTGGTTCAAGGGCAGCTACCCCATTAAAGCCCAGGGTATGGGTGGCAGACAGGTACGCAGGGGAAAAGACCATGGTGAAATATTTGACCACCATTATGTAGAGTTTGAATATGCAGATGGTTCCATATTAAACAGCCAGTGCCGCCATATTCCGGGAACCATGAGCCGTGTGAATGAATTACTGGTTGGTACCAGGGGAAGAATCAATTGTGGCGCTGCCAATATCATGGATGCTTCGGGTAAAACTGTTTACCATTTTGACACCAAGGGAGAACGCAATCCATACCAGACTGAACACGATGAATTATTTGCAGCCATCGCCAAAGGAGAATACAGGTTTGCAGATGCAGAAAATGGCGCCAATAGTACCATGACATCCATTCTTGGAAGGATGGCTACTTACAGCGGCCAGGTGGTTGAATGGAATAAAGCCATTAATTCGGGCATCGATATTCACCCGAAAGTATATGCCTTTGATGCACTGCCACCGGTTCTGCCAAATGCGGATGGTTTCTATCCGATAGCTGTTCCCGGCGTTACCAGATATGTATAGGTAGTATCGTATTGCAAACTGGCAGCACCATTTGTTGATTGTCCAACAAGGATATTAGGGTAAAACTATTACAGCAGTACACTGAATCTGCTGTAATAGTTTTATTGATAACTGGTTAGCAAATGAGCAAACGCTAAGCAACAAAATTTCCTCAGTTTCATTTTTCATCACCGCCCATATTTCCACTAAAAAAACAGGGCCTGAAAATAGCAGTTATTTTTTGTGGTGTTTCTTGTCTTTATGTTTATGCTTGTGCTTATGTGTTTCGTCTTCTGCTGCATTCAATACCAGCTTTTCCGAGCCACCCATGCCCCGGTATTCAAGATCTTCCAGTAGCCCTGCATCAGTAAGGTCGAGTGGATGCGAATTTTCCCAGTCGAGATGGGCAATTTTTTTTAGTCGTTCTACAATTTCGTTGTCGTGCACTTCAATGGCCAATTCCCGTCTGTCGTCAAAACTACCTGGTGTAAGATTGATGGAACCCACAATGGCCCTGCATCCATCTGCCAGTAGCATTTTGCCGTGCAGTTTCAAATGCTTCAGTTTATGGATTTTGATACCTACATCATCCATAATCCTTAATCCGCCTACTCCTTCAATCAGTTTTTCTTTTTTCAAAGTATGCGGGGGGCGCACCATTACATGTACTTTAACCCCTCTTGCCGCAGCACGAATGATTCGTTCAATGATCACCATATCCTGGAATCGTTCATTCTGTATGAAGAGGCTGTGCTTGGCTTCATCAATAAATCTGGCGATTCTTTTTCTGCCATTGGTACTGCACCAGATTAATTTGGCATCATCACCCGGATCAAAATCTTTTCTGTCCCAATCCGATTCAAAGCATAGAATCACTTCTTTCACTTCGTGGGGATGAGAGGTAACGATGGCATAATCCCTTGTTTCTGTCATATTCCTGGTTTCCCAGTTTAACGACTTGATGAATGCCAGCCTGTCGTCAATCACCATTGATTTTTCATGGGTTAATCCAAATGCGGGATTGCTGTCTTTTACATTCACACCTGCATCCTGCAGGGTTTTCCTGGTCTCTTCATTCTGTTCTTCCCCATTTCTTCTGGCAGGATTCAGCATCACTTTTATTTCAACCCCCCGTTGATGCGCTTCAATTACCGCTTTGATCAGGGGGGGATGCGAGAACAGGAACATTTTTACCCTGATCGATTTGGATGCATTATTGATGGCATCCACAATAATTTGAACGGTGTCATCAGGAAAAACTAACAGGGACCGGTGATACATTATGGTGATTTAGAATAAATTTATGCATTCTTTCGCTAATCTTTCCAACTATCGCGTTCACTAATGTGTCGAGTTCTCTTCATGTGCCTGAATATGGTATAATTCGGCATAAGTACCTTGCTGCCTGATCAGCTCATCATGCGTGCCTTCTTCTGATACAATACCGTCCTTGATCACAACAATTTTGTCGGAATCTGCAATAGTGCTCAGTCTGTGAGCAATGGTAATCACCGTTCTGCCCTTCATCAGTTTCTCCAATGCTTCCATCACCAGTTTTTCTGATTCGGTATCCAGTGCTGCGGTAGGCTCATCCAGGATCAAAATCGGGGAATTACGCAGTATGGCCCTGGCAATGCCGATTCTTTGCCTTTGTCCACCTGAAAGTGTTACCCCTCTCTCTCCTACCATTGTATCATAACCATGAGGCATTTTTTCAATAAACTCATCTGCATGGGCTGTTTTGGCTGCATGGATAATTTCCGCTTCCGATGCACCTGCTTTTCCGTAAGCAATATTTTCTTTTATTGAGCCATAAAACAGGATGGTATCCTGTAATACAAAACCAATCTGCCCTCTCAAACCCTCCAAGGTATAATCAGTGATCTCTTTCCCATCAATCAGTATTTTGCCGGCAGATATATCATAAAACCTTGGAATCAAACAGGCTACTGTTGATTTGCCGCCACCTGTAGGACCGCAAATACCTACTCTTTGTCCTGCCTCAATTTGCAGGTTCACATTTTTCAGAATTTTTGCTTCGGGATTGTATTGGAATGCCACATTTTCAAAAACAATTTTTCCATCAAATTTCTCCGGATGGATGGCGCCGTCTTTTTCAGGGAGTATTGTATCTGTTTCCAATATCATCTGGATTCTTTCGAGTGATACGGTTGCCTGTGCTACTGCATTGGCCATTTTGGCCAGGTCTTTAACAGGGCTGAAAAATTTATTCAGGTAAGAGAGAAATACCGTTAATGCTCCAATGGTCATGGCATCTTTCAAAACCAGGCCCGCACCCCGCCATAATACCAGTGCAATACAAACAGATACCAAAATAGAAACCACGGGTGAAAGCATCGATTTCAGGCGCCTTGTTTTTAACGCTGCATGAACCGTTTCCATGCTCACTTTTTTCAGTTTTTCTTCCTCAATGTCCTGGCTATTGAATGCATTGATTACACGGATCGATTCAAGGCCCTGCTGCAACACAGCAAACATATTGCTCTGGTCAACACGCACTTCATGCATCAGTTTCTTTACCCTTTTCTTAAACTTTGCCACAAAAAACAATAAAAAAGGGGTAACAGCCAGGGCTATCAATGCAAAATCAAAATTTAGGTAAAACATCAATCCAAGAATGCCCAGGATGGCCATTGCATCAATCAATATGCTCAGAAGAGAATTGGAAACAAAGTCCTGCATGGTTGAAACATCTGTTGTAATGGTGCTCAGTATTTTGCCTACCTGGTGTGTGTCGTAATAGGAAAGGGATAATTTCTGGAGATGGTGATATACCTGTAGTCTTACATCATTGGCAACAAACTGTGAAACGCTTTCTGTAAAATAGCTGTTCACATAACCGGCAATGGCGCCAATAACCGTAATGACCACCAACAATACCGCAGCGGAAGATGCCCAGACCATTTTACTGTTTGCAGGAGCAAAGCCCTTTACCCAGGCAATCCAGTAAGGCAGGGGCTGGTTACCAATTACACTGTCGATGATTATTTTTAATGGCCAGGGAGCGGCAAGTCCCATCAGTGTTTCAACAACCATTGCTGCGAAAATCAGCAGCAACCATTTGGTATAGGGCCGTACCTGCCTGAATACCAGCTTACTTAATCCCTTTGATGTATTTTTTTTATCCTTTTTTATTGAAGCCACAATAGTCTTTTTTCTGAATATGCTTGCTGTTTATTTTGTTCTGGCATTGTCAATAAATATTGATTTCACTTTTGCCGGGTATTTGATTTCGTTGTAAAAATCATCCAGGTAACTGGTCATCATTTGTTTATGTCTTTTTTCCAGATAGGTGCATTGTTCAACAATCGCATAAATATTTTCTTTTTGCTTCCGAAACTCTTCGAGTACCAGGTTAATTTCTTCCAATGTTCTGGGAAATCCCCGGTAAACCCTTTCCAGTACAGATTCTGTATTCATCAGCGGATCTGGAATGGAATAATCCGTATTCACCAATCCCGAAAAATCAAAATCATAGGGAACTGTATATAGCTTGCCGGGATCGGTTTTGGAACGGATGGTTTTGATATTGTGCCTGGCGGGAACAGACCAGTCGGTATTCCCGATCATGTATTCAAAAATAGCCACCAGTGTCATCTGGCTCCTGTTGGTAGATTCTGTTGGCGGCTTTCCCTCCTCATCGTTTTTACAGTCGTTCCGCTTTGCCATTTCTTTTTCGTCTTCTATGAAAAAGGCAAAATTGTTCATTGTTTTTTTCTTGCCGCTGCTGTCAACATAATTAAGGTCCAATAAGCGCACCCGAAAACTTTTTTCAGTAAACAAATTGTACATTTTATAAATCAGGTATTCTTTGATCAGGTATTGCGGGTAATCAGAAGAGGTTTTGCAGGTACTTACCAGCTTTAGTGTTTTCAATGGTGAAAAAATATTGGGGGCTGGTTTGTCAAATACCAGTTTCAGTGGTGGTATCAAGCAGGTTTCCCGCCTAAAATGTCCGCGAAGGTCAACCAGTATTTTTTCGTCGGCAAGGGAACTGTCGGGCAGTTTGCAAATAAAACGGGCATTCAATGTGGCTTTTCCTGCCGCAGTATGATTCAGGAGTTTTCCCATTGGCAATACCAGTGAGGCTTTGAGCGTATTGTTTTCTATAAAGAATTGCTCTTTATCAATTTTTGGCGACTGTGCCTCCAGTTCAATACAGCAAATCAATACCCCTAAAAAAACAATTAGCCTTTTTTTCATGAGAGCGGGTTTAGTTGTTTGTAAGCCATTTGCATAACTGCTATTTGCTATTTCAAAGCTTCCGTTATAACATGTCCAACAGAGCCACTGGGCATTTGAACAGACAATAATGCCGCTACTGTGGGTGCTATATCCGTCATATAAACCTCTTTATTGGATTTCCCCTGTTTGATGTGCCAACCGGCCCAGAGCAAAGGGATATGTGCATCATAGGGATTCATTACGCCATGCGTGGTACCACCTCTTAGAAAACCATCCAGGAACTGGGGTTTGTAAATCAACTGTATGTCCCCGCTTCTGTTGGGCAGGTATCCATTAGACAGCACTTCTTTCATCCTGCTGTTAAGCGTTGTATTGCTGATGGCATCCAGGGGAAATGCCCTTTCAATCGCAGGGTTTTGGGTAAGATATTTTATCACGGTACTATACACAGAATCTTTGGAGAGATGCTTGGCATTTATTGCCTCCCTATCCAGATAAACCTGGTAATTGATGATACCGTTTACCAGTTCATTTACACCAAATACCTGCTGCAGCAACTGGTTGAGGCCCTGTGTAGCTTTTTCATTGTCGAAATTTCCGGCAGGTATTTTATGCTCTGAAAGAAAAGCAGGTACATGTGCTGCACCATGATCGGCCGTTAGGAAAATCAGGTATTCATCTTTCCCTATTTTTTCATCCAGGTAATTGAGAAACTCCCCCATTTCCTTGTCAAGCCGCAGGTAACAGTCTTCTGCTTCTGCAGAATTGGGACCATAAGTATGCCCGATATAATCCGTTGACGATAAACTTACCGCCAATAAATCCGTATTGGCATCTTCTCCAAGATGCTCTCCTGCGATTGTTGCTTTCGCCATTTCAAGTGTGAGGCTGTTGCCAAAAGGAGTAGCAGCAATAACGCCATAATTTTTTCCTGCATACTGCTGCAGGTTACGTGGAAATTCTCTGGTAATAGGTGCGCTTTGTTCATAGGTATTGGAGGGATAGAGCGTATTCCAATCCTGTGCATAATATTTATCCACCAGTTTTCTGCCGTTAAACTCTTTTACCCATTGGGGAAGCTCATTCGCATAGTAGGTCGAACTTATCCAGTCGCCGGTTTTATTGTCATACCAGTAAGCAGCATTGGCACTATGCCCTGCAGGCAAAATAGCCCCCCTGTCTTTAATGGCGATGCCCACCACTTTGCTTTTGAAATTGGTTGCCAGCCTCAGCTCATCGCCGATAGTAGTTACCAGTAAATTTTTCGGACTCATCTTACCCAGTTCATCCGTACTTCCAACCGAGCTAACGCCATTGTCTTCTGTACAATAGACCAGTTTGTTTTTCTCATAATCCCACCAGTCGTTCCCCGTAATACCATGAATGGCAGGTACTGAGCCGGTATACACGCAGGTATGACCGCATGCTGTTAAGGTAGGTGCATAGGGTATCAGGGTGTTTTCACAGGAAAAGCCCTGGTTTAAGAGTCTTTTAAAAGCACCAGTTTCGGAATACCTGGCATAATAGCGGTATAAATAATCCCAGCGCATCTGGTCTACCACAATACCCAGAACCAATTTGGGTCGTTTTGGTGCAAGTGGCTGCTGTGCATGGAGTATTGCTTGTACAAACAGCAGCAGCAATAATACTACATACTGCTTCTTGATTAATGCAATTGTTTTTCGCATAAAGTCGGTTTTGATTGAAAAAAACAAGGCGATCCACTATTCAATAAACGTATAATATACGAAATATTTGTTGATTGTACCGATCAGGATGATAAGCGATAGAATAGATTCATTTTGAATGAATTATGCCAGCAGGGCCGGTTTATTTTAAAAAATGCTTATTCTTGGGTTAGGATAGAAGGAATTGTTTCTGTCTGTGAAAACGAATAGACATGCAAAAAAAAATCATTCCCCTGCCCCCTGTTTTTGAAGGAACAATTGCAGACTATTGGTGGGATAAAGGCATACTGGTTTCGCACTCAAAAAGCATCAGAAGAACCGTAGAAAATATTGGTGGCAACCTGGCATTGGTGAAAGAAATTACCGGAAACAAAAGGGTTCCTTTGTTAATCTATTTGACCAACTCACCCGTTCCTGATAAAGCTACCAGGAAATTTTCAAGAGAAAAACTTCCTGAAATCTATAGTGCCATGGCAATGATTGCCGAGCCTGGATTATCCGGACTGATCATGGATATTCTTTTCAAATTCCAAACCCCACCCATCCCCATGAAAAGTTTTACGGATGAAGAAAAAGCCCGTATCTGGCTCAGAAAATTTTTATAAATTGAGTACTCATTCATTTCAACCAACACAAGCCATTACCATGAAAAAAACAAAAATTTTGTATTGGGTTTTCACTGTTCTTTTTTCGGGGTTCATGATTTTTTCAGCCATACCGAATATCCTTTCGAATGCCGACTCTGTTGAGTTCATGCACAACAAGATGGGTTATCCCATCTATATAATCCCTTTTTTGGGCTGGGCTAAACTGGCAGGCTCCATTGCTTTGCTGATTCCCGGTTTTAATACAATAAAAGAGTGGGCCTATGCAGGACTGTTTTTTGATCTGCTGGGAGCTACTGCTTCCATTTATGCAATTGGCACATTAAAAGATACTTCTTTTATGATCCTGCCCTTCCTGATTGGTGGATTGTCTTATTATTTTCATCACAAAAAATCCAGCGCTACTGTTTAATAAGTACATGAAAACAGTTAATCCAAAAGATACCAGCGAAAAAACCACCCAGGCTTCAGCGCCTGAACAGGTGGATGCTTTTCTGGAAAAACTAAACCACCCAAAACTCAGGGAGTTAAAGGCTTTGAGAGAGATTATTGTTCAATCGCATAAAGCAGTAGGAGAAACCATTGCATGGAATGCGCCGGCTTTTTTTTATACAGGAAAGATGGCGCCTTTTAAACCAAAGGAATATAAAAGGTACCTGCTGGTCTCCAATTATTACCGCAAAGACTGTATTCGACTGATTTTTTTAAAAGCAGCTTCAGTCAGTGACCCGGCCGGTTTACTGGAAGGAAACTATGCAGATGGAAGAAGAATGGCTGTTTTTCATTCGCTGGAAGAAATTAATACTGCCCGGAAAGAACTGTGTAAAATAGTGGTGCAGCTAATCAAACAAATCATCCAGTCGGAGAAGATTTAGGCCTGGTTTATTTCCCTTCAGCAAGCAATCTGCGCATCTGCGGCTTATCATCAAAAAATAAGCTACCCTCTCCTAACGCTGAATAATTGTTTTGCATTTGGGTGTAAGAATTAAGCCGCAGATGCGCAGATTATTTTTTTCAGTTTTACTTTCTCCGGTAGTTGGTAAGAAATACGCCGCCGGCAATAAGTGCTGCAGCAGAAAGCTTGAAAAGAGTCAGGGTTTCATGCAAAATCAATATGGAAGCAACTGTAGCAAAAAAAGGCTGGGTATAAATATAAGCACCCGTTATACCGGCACCCAGTTTATTGATGCCATAATTCATTAAACGGTAGGCAAAAAAAGTTGCCCCTAAAACCACATATACCAAACAGAACCAATCCATCCCGTCAAATGCAGTCCAGGAAACATGGGCAACATATTTCCATCCAATGGGCAGGCTAAAAAAACATCCGAACAAAAAAACCCATTGCAGAATATGTGTTGCCTTGTATTTCAGCATCAGGGGTTTGATATTTACCACATAGGTTGAGTAGCTGATGGCACCGAGAATTACGAACATATCCCCCATCGACTGATCGGCACCACCTGCCGATGAAATGTCGCGGGAGAATACAAGTAAGGAAGCTCCTGAAATACCGAGCATCAGTCCAATTAGTTTAAACCTGCTGAAAGGCTCTTTCAGGATAATTGCTGCAAGTATTGTAATGGTAATAGGTGTAGCGAGAATGAGCAGGGATGCATGAATGGGGCTTGTTAGCGACATCCCCAAAATGGCAAAGCTCTGATTAAGGGTAATGCCTGCAATGGCACAGAGAAATAATCTCAAAAAATCTTTTCCTGTAAATCCGGTTTTAACGGGATTGAAAGCATACAGTAGCCAGAACAAAATAGTAGTGCAGAAAATCCGGATAGCCGTTAATCCCAGGGCAGGGATTAAGGAGGGACTGATGTGTTTAACAGCGATAACGCTGGTACCAAAGAAAAAATTTCCCAGTAAAACACCGATCCTCGCTTTTGTTTGTTCTTTCATCTGCATACGAAGCGCATACCCATCATAAAAAACCGCAGAGTTATGCGCTTTGGACCAATAATTGTAAAAAATTATCTGCTCCGGGCAATAATCTCTGCGGTATGCGAATTAATACTTAAATACTTTTCCTCCAGCCATCACTTCCTGTGTTTTTTCATCAAATGTCACTTTCTCGCCGGTTCTACAGGCCGCATTCGACATGATGGTGGCAATTGAATGGTTATACCCTGCTTCAACAGGTGCATTGGGCTGTTTGCGGCTTCGGATACATTCCATCCAGTTACGTACATGGGCTGTTGTAAGGGCATCTCCTCCCGTATTGGCGCCGGCTTCTACTTTAACGGCCAGTTCGGTAAGGCTCAATTCAGGTAAAAGATTGGGCTGCATTTTCATGGCGGCAGCAGGGCCTGCCCTTAATCCTCCCTTGGGAGAAACTTTATTGGTAATCAAATTCAGTTCTCCTCCGTTGCTGTAATACACTTCGCTTGGATTTTCGTCGCCATTGTGCATGCGCGACATGAACACTACCTGGAACCCGGTTCCGGGGTCGTTCAAAGGACCGTATTCAAATACAGCCGTAGTAGTATCCCAATTCTTTCTGCCATCTTTCCATTGATAAATACCTCCATTGGCTGTAACGCTTCTGGGATGTGGGAGGCCACTGAACCAGTTTACGGTATCAATCTGGTGGCTCATCCATTGACCGGGCATACCGGAAGAATAAGGCCAGAACAAACGGAATTCCAGGTATTTTCTCGGGTCAAAATTTTCAAAGGGTCGGTTGAGCAGGAATCTCTTCCAGTCAAGGTCTTCCTCTTTGCACTGTGCCACCAAATCCGGCCTGCGCCACCTGCCGGGCTGGTTTACATTCCAGGTAAGTTCCACCATGGTAATAGGGCCGAACTTGCCGCTTTGAATATAGTCGGCAGCGGCTGTATAATTTGGTCCGCTTCTTCGCTGCGAGCCAATCTGTACGATGTTTTTGGAAGCTTTTACTGCTTTCAAAGCAGCGCGGTTGTCTTCCATGGTTTCAGCGAATGGTTTTTCACAATACACATCACAGCCGGCTTTCACCGCCTCAATCGTGTGCAGTGCGTGTTGAAAGTCTGCCGTACTGATGAAAACAGCATCTACTGTTTTTGAATTGTACAACTCATCATTGTTCCGATAGGCATTGATATCATGCCCCATTTTGTCTTTCAGGAATGCAGCACCATCGTCCCTTCTTTTTTTCCACAAATCGGAAACGGAAACGATGTCGAAGTTCATCTCCTTGTAAAATTTCATAAATGGCGGAATATGCGAGCTTCTGTGCCGATCAGAGAACCCGACTACCCCTACTCTTACCCTGTCATTGGCACCAATGATTCGGGCATAACTTTGTGCACTGAAGCCGAGAGAAGCCACATAGGTTCCTGCGGCGGCTTTGGCAGACTGTTTGATAAAATTTCTACGTGAGTTTGACATGTTTCAATCTTTATGATGATGAAATATTATTTAAATTCTTTGATTTTAATGCTTCTGAACGCCACCCTTGTTCCGTGTTCCTGCAGTAAAATAGGACCTTTTGCTGCCATTCCAAAATCCGGTATTTTGGCAAATTTGCTTTTTGCCACCAGGGCATAAAAATACTGTGTTCCACGCTGGTATTCAAGCACTTTCCAGCCATTGATCCAATGTTCCACGCGTCCATCAGGGAAAACGGTAATCCGGCCCCTGTTCCATTCACCGATTGGAATTTTTTCACGGCCATTCTTTTTTGCCGGTATCAGGTCATACAAAGAGGCGAGTGTTCTGTTGCCAATAGAACCCAGTTTTGCATCCGGGTGTTTGTCATCATCCAGCACCTGGTATTCCAGACCGATGGAGGAGCCTGTGGTCTTTTCTTTTTCTGTTACAAAATATTTTACTCCTGAATTAGCTGTGTCGGTTAATTGAAATTCAAACTGCAAATCAAAAGCACTGAATGTTTCTTTTGTTACAATATCCCCGCCGTTTTGCGATTCTGCACTTCTGCCCTTTGATACAACCAGGTTGCCATCCTGTACAAACCATGTTTTATCAGGAAAGAAATCTTTTCCCGCACCCCTCCATCCATTGGTCGTTTTCCCGTCAAACAGCAGGCGGTAGCCCAGCTTTTTTTCTTCTTCAGAAACATTGTTTACCAGCGTGTTCACCACAAATACATTGTCGGCAGGAGAAGCTTGCAGATTTTTTGTCTGGATGCGTACATTCTTCCAGCGAATTTCTTCCCCTACATTTTTGGGATCGTTGATGGCATGTACCTGCAGTGCTATGAATCCTCTTGGTGTCATATCATCAATCAGGTGTGCACAGGCTATTCCATTTACCCAGGTGCGGATACTGTTGCCAATACATTCAATTCTATAGTGGTTCCATCCATTGTGTTTAAATGCATTTTTAGCTGCAGGATTGTTCTCCATGGAATACAGCCAGCCCCGCCTTGCTTCATCATAAATGCCGCCACTCCATCCCCTGTCGGAAGGATCTATTTCCATCTGATAACCATGAACCCTTTCAGGCGTTTTCTTATCGGTAACTTTGCAACTGTCATTGGCATCCTTCATCTCACTCCTGAATTGTATCCCAGAATTCATCTGGTCGTTTACCTTAAAGTCCACTTCAAATATAAAGTCGCCATACAGTTTTTCCGTTGCCAAAAAAGTATTGGGTTCATTTAATACGGTCGTACCAACGATTTCCCCGTTTTGCACTACATAATTGGCTTTGCCATTCAGTTTTCTGAAACCCTTGAGGTCCTTTCCATTAAACAGGTATTCCCATTGTTCCCCTGCTTTTTTTTGTGCCTGAAGGGATGGAACAAGAAAAGCAATGATGATGCATCCTAATAAACTCTTTCTCATGTTGGTTTTCTTTTAACTACTTCAGTAGCAGATTTTTTATTTTCCTCATCAATAAAAGTACCTTTTTGCTGCTCACAAATTAAAATACTCTTTTGCATTATAATATCCGATTCCCTGCAAAATTTCACCCATCCATTTTTCGTCATTCGGCAACAATCCTTTGTCCATTTCCTCTCCAAACAGGTTACAGAGTATTCTCCTGAAATATTCATGTCTGGGAAAGGATAAAAAACTCCTGCTATCCGTTATCATCCCAACAAAAGAACTGATCAGTCCCATATTGGATAAGGCATTCAATTGTTTTTCCATCCCGTCTTTCTGGTCAAGGAACCACCATCCCGAACCAAACTGCATTTTGCCCCTGATGCTTCCATCGTTGAAATTTCCCAGCATGCTTGCGAAAATTTCATTATCAGCGGGGTTGATATTGTAGAGAATCGTTTTGGCAAGCTGGTCTGTCTGGTCCAGGTTGTCAAAGAACTGCGACATCTGCAAGGCCTGTGGAAAGTCTCCGATCGAATCAAATCCACTGTCGGATCCAAGCTTTTTATTTAAGCGGGTATTGTTGTTTCGAATGGGGCCGAGGTGAAATTGCTGCACCCAGTTTTTGGCATGGTACATTTTACACAAAGCCATTAATACAAATCCCATAAAATTTTCCGGGTCTGAAAAAGTTTTTGCGTTCCCGGTCAGGAAAGAAGCGAATTCATTTTCCAGTTGTACAGAAAACCGGAATTTGGCAGGCATTTGTTCCAGTCCATGGTCGGATACCCTGCACCCATTCAGGTGAAAAAAGTCAATCCTGTTTTGCAATGCTTCCAGCAATGAAGCAATATCTGTAATATGGATGCTGCTGCTGGCCTGTAACATTTGCAGGTATTGAAGGAAGATTGCTTTATTGCCAATCTGCAAAATCCTGTCGGGCCGGAAGGAAGGAGAAACCCGGGTAGCAAAGTTTTCCCCCGCCAATTGCTGGTGATGCACTAAGGAATCCCAGGGTTCATCTGTAGTACCTACATAAGCTACTTTGAATGAGTGCAGGAGCCCCCTGGTTGTATGCGAAGCTTCTGTCAATTGCCGGTTGCAACCCGCATAAATAGCAGGAGCCGATTTTTCATTTAAATATTCTTCAATACCGAAAGCAGCTTTCAGTTCCATATGTGTCCAGTGAAACAAAGGGTTCCTGACGGTTTGCGGAACAATTTTTGCCCAGGCCAGGAATTTTTCCTCATCGGTTTTATTACCCGTGATAAAATCTTCTCCAATACCCAGTGAGCGCATTGCGCGCCATTTATAGTGGTCTCCTTTTAGCCATATTTCGGTGAGATTGGTAAACTGTTTATTGGAAGCTATTTCAAAGGGAGGCAGGTGACAATGGTAATCAATAATGGGAAGATCTTTTACATACCCATGGTATAATTGCCGGGCAGTTTTACCCTGCAATAAAAAATCATCATTCAGAAAATAGTTGCTCATGGTGTATGAATTGTTCTTTTAAACGCCGCTGAATACCGTGAAGCCGCCATCTACGCCCAACTGCATACCGGTAACAAACTGTGAAGCATCGCTTAATAAATAGACCAATGCCCCAACCAGTTCTTCCGGTTTACCGAATCGTCTGAAAGGTGTATTCTTTATCACCAGGTTGCCGCGATCCGTATAACTGCCATCGGGTTGTGTTAAAAGCGTTCTGTTTTGTTCGGTTAGAAAAAAGCCCGGCATAATTGCATTAACCCTGATGGCATCCCCAAAGCGGTTGGCCACTTCAACGGCAAACCATTGAGAATAGCAGTCTACAGCAGCTTTTCCCATACTGTAGCCCAGCACTTTTGTTACAACCTGTTTTGAACTGACTGATGAAATATTAACAATACTTCCTTTTCCCTTTTTAGCCATTGCTGCCCCAAAAACCTGGGTTGGAATGATGGTTCCCCAAACATTCAGTACCATGGCTTTTTTCATTCCTTCTATATTCATCGAGAAAATATCCGCATCAGGCTGTAGCACTCCTTCCGGCATATTTCCGCCGGCTCCATTTACCAAACCATCAATGCTTCCGAACTTTGCAAGAATTTTATCACGGGCTTCCGCTAATTGGTTTTCATCCAGAACATCTGCCACCACTGCCATTGCTTTGCCGCCACCCGCAATAACTTCATCGGCCCTTTCCTGTGCAATGGTTCCGTTTCTTCCCAGTATTACCGGTATGCCGCCTGCCTGTGCAATTCCTTTTACAAAAGCACCGCCCAGAATTCCTGTGCCGCCTGTTACAACAATTACTTTATTCTTCAGAGAAAACAACTCATTCGGCTGCATGATTTTTTTATTTGTATATGAATTTGGTACTTTTTTAACAGCAATAATTGCCGGAGAGGGAATTAATTTACGAAAACGATGTAGGCATTCAATCAAATGCACCGGAATAAAACAAATGCCGATGCAGCTTATTCAACACAGGTATGCAATTTATTGCTCCGGTATCATTTCCACCCTTTTAATCCGGGCAATAGGCACCAGTACTTCCTTTCTTTTTTTAATAAAAACAAGTACAGAATCTCTTTGTTTTTCAACGATGCCTTCTATGATTACCTGGTCATCCATGCCAAACACTTTTAAAGCTGTTTTGTGAGAAATAAAATAACTGTAGGCTGATTCTTCGTGACTGGCAACTACTGCGCTTTTTGACCCAAGTGTTCCTTTTTTGGTGGTGACTGAAATAACTCCCCCCGCTCCCTGTGCACCATAAACAGAGGTAGTTGACGCATCTTTTAAAACAGATATCATATCTACATCCTGGGGATTGATGCTGGTAATTTCACCACTGAATACCACCCCATCCACTACAAACAAGGGAGGGATATTTCCTCCACCCTGTAAACGGCCAAGCCCCCTGATGGTAACGGTTCCACCGGACTTATCATTACTTGGTCTTACTTCAACACCCGGTACTTCCCTAAGCATATCAAAAATCGTTTTATAGGTACCCTGCATCGTATTGAAATTTTTAGCCTGTGCATGTAGACCGGTTTGCACAAGGGTGCATGCCAACAGAAGGCAAGCCAGGTATCGTTGGTAATTTTTTTTCATAAAGTTTATTTTTTTGACGCTAATTTTTGGGCCTCTGTGGTGGTATAGTATTTGGCAATCATATTGGGCACTTCCCATGCAGGCAATTGTTTACTGGCGAAATAGCCAAGAAATTTTTCCGTTACACGGGCAAAATGTGATTCATGCCCTTCTTTAAAGACTTCCGGAATCAATACTTCCCATCCTTTTTCATTCTTCTTCAGAGATATTCCCTTGTATTCTGTGTTCAGGTCCAGGATTGTTTTTGCTACTGCTTCCTCATATTCCTTTCCCTTTGCAATGGGTTCAATATACAAAGTAGGTTTGAACTGTTCTGCAGCACCCTGCCTGATGATAAGATTTGCTTTGGTTCCGCGCATAATGGAATAATGCGTATCTCCTGTACCATCCGGAGCCTTGTAATTCCAGATAACGGATACTTTGGCATGTACCCCCTTAATGGTATAATTAATTTCTCCGTTACATTTTACCTGGATATTTTTTCCATCATCGATGTATTGCTGCAGGTATGCCGGTATCTCAGGCAATTTTGTAACCTCTTTGAACTGCTCTTTGCTGATAGCCGTATTCCAGCTTCGGGCGGTATTTATCCGGATATCTTTTTGATAATTCAGTGCCTGCTCAGGGAAACATTCCCATTGAACCAGGTCAACCAGGTGGGTGGTTACATCCACAATCCCCTCTCCTTCCTGTGCCACATCTAAAAACCAGGCCGGCCTTGTTAATACAGCCCCTGAAACATATTTATAAAAATGATGAACGCTTTCTTTGGTAACTGCAGGATTGCTGGGACTGCCTTTTTCCAACTGTCCAAATACTGCAGACTGCATCGACAAAGCTCTTTGTAAAATAGTGGTTATTTCATAGCGTTCGGTCATAATATCATACAGGAGTAATTTGTTTTTTTCGGCTGCCTGGAATGCCTGTTTCAACTGCTCAAACCCTTTTTCATTAATGGCCATGGGCTTATCGGAGAATACATGGTAACCTGCATGAATGGATTGAAGGATATAAGCTGTTTTCAATTGGTTATTACCGGCCAGTACCACCACATTCCCTTTTTTTTCCCTGAGCATTTTTTCCAGGTAATCATCTCCTTCGTAAACTATTTCTTTCCAGTGGGTAGCTGATGTAGCAGCGTTGTTATAGGCATTCACTTTATCCAGGTGCATTTGCAGGTCGTTGCTTTTTTTTGCATACACATATACCTGCGGGTCTACCTGCGGGTACATAGACTTCTGCACCAATGCAGCGTGAAAATGCCCGGGGTCAAGGGTTATCAGTTTAACGGGCTGCTGCGCATGCATTTTAAGGGTCATAAATATGGTTGTCATTAAAACAAACCTGAGTTTCTTGCCCTGTTTGCGGGATATCAGTTGCTTGTATTTCTTCCGGATCATTATCTATTTTTTTGAATTCTTAAAAATGCAGGGGGTCATCTTTTTGCATTGCATGTGCATGTGCATAATCTAGTCCCTTATATTGGTCGGCAATGAATTTTATTCCCTGTAAAAGATGGTTTTTATACACGGGCTCCGCATAACTTTCTTTGCTGTGACCCAATGTGGTAATCCAGATATTGCCTCCCTGGAACTGTTGCCACCATACTGCCGGATAATAATCTGCAAAAGAGCCTTTGTTTTTTTCAACCAGATCAGCCTGGTCTTTTTGCAGACTGCTTATTTCATGTATCATCAGTACCTTCATTCCCGGATACAGTTCTTTGCCAAAATAACATTCATCTTCCCTGTCCCAGCTGCTGGGAACCCCTTTCATGGAAGGATGTTGCGGGTCAATATTTTTCAGGGTGAATTGTTGGTATTTGGCATGCCAGGAAAATGTTTCACCGATCATTTGTTTGAACCAGGTCCAGTTTCTTTCGGTACCGGTAACGGAATGCACCCCTACAAATCCACCACCCGCTTCTATATACCTTCTGAAAGCTACCCGCTGTTCATCGGTATCAAACACGTCGTTATTGGTGCTGGTAAAAATGAGCATGCGGTACTTATTCAGGTTCGCTTCTGTAAAAACAGATGGGTCATCGGAAACATCTGCCAGAAAACCATTGGCCACTGAAAGCTCTTTGATGCCCGCTACTGCCGAAGCAATATTGTCGTGTACATAGCCCTTGCCGTTTTTGGTATAGACCAGAACTTTACTGCCTTTTAATTTATCGCCGGGATTTGCCCCAACCGAAAAGGATAAGAAGAGGGTCAAAATGACTAATACAGAAATTTTTTTTGCAGAATTGGTAATCATGTAAAGAGTTTATGGTTGCTGAAATATGGGATCTGAAAAGAACTGCGGTAAATTTTGAAAAGAATATTTTTTGGGGTTGCGTGCAGCTATCTGGTGCTTTTTGCCGTCAATGCACAAAACAGGCCCTGGTACTTGCCTTTTTTCTGCTTTTGCCTGAAAAAAAATAATTGTTGCTAGTAGGCTGTTTCCCAGTGACCGAAAAAAGCTGGTTTGGGGGGAATTTTTCGAAAACAAGGCTTCGAAAATCGGGGCCTGGCAGTGAGAGTGGGTGATTAAATACAAGGGCAGAAAAAGGCTGTTTTTTCTCATATAACAAGCTTTGGCAGGCTTTGCAGGCAATCAATAAATTTACTGCTAACTGCCTGTGTATGCCTGTTTAATCTACGAAAACCTTTTCGTAGAAATAGCTCTTCAAAATCATTTCCCCTGATGATTGGTTCAAAAAGAATTTTAATTTAACATTCTATTAATAGTGCGCTTTCGGTATAAAAACCGGGGCGAACTGTTATCATCAAAACCAACTTGCCATTATGAACAAACATCCGCATGCTTACAGAACAGCAGGAGGATCAGGTGTACTACGATTGGTATGCCTTGCCCTCCTCTTCAGTTCCTTTACAGTTACGGCGCAAGCCGGATGGAAGGAACCATCTACCTCATCCCCCATCAGCGCACCCCCTGTTACCATTACAGGCAAGGTTACCGATTCAAAGAATGCTCCACTGGAAGGTGTGAGCGTTTTAATTAAAGGAACCACCAGAGGTGTAACCACCAATGCTGCAGGGGCATTTACCATTAACAATGTTCCGGATAATGGAAGCCTGGTATTCAGCTATACCGGTTTTACATTAAAGGAAGTGTCTGTGAAAGGCCAAAAAGCACTGACTGTATCTCTTACCGAACAAGTGTCCGGTTTGAATGATGTGGTTGTTGTGGGATATGGAACCAGCACCAAAAAAGACCTGACTGGTGCCATTTCACAGGTAAAAGCTGCACAGCTGGAAAATGAAAACCCCAGAACTGTTCAGGATATGCTGAGAGGCAATGCACCCGGTTTGAATGTTGGCTTTGACCCCAGTGCCAAAGGGGCTTCTTCAACACTGCAGATAAGAGGTCAGGGTACCCTTACAGCCAGTTCAGATCCATTGATTGTATTGGATGGAGTAATTTATCCCGGTACAATGGCTGATATCAATCCAAATGATATTGGTACCATCGACGTTTTAAAAGACGCCAGTTCTGCCGCCGTATTTGGAGCCAGGTCTGCCAATGGCGTTATCCTGATATCAACCAAAAAAGGAAAAGCCGGTAAACCAATCATTACCGTTAACAGTAATATCGGAATGAATAAACTGGTGAATCAGCCCCATTTGTTAAATGGAGAAGAGCTCTTACAGTTTCGTGCCGATGCCCAGTGGGCCAAAGCCAGTTTCGATTCTACTTCAAAGCCAGGTATCCAATACATTTATACCGATCCCAACAGGCTACCTTCCACATTTACGGTAGCACAATGGCTGGCATTGGATGGTTCCGGAGCCCTGAACCCAATCGATGTATGGTTATCACGGAACCTGTTCAAGCCAATTGAGCAAACCAATATCAAAGCAAACCAATCGATTGATTGGGAAAAACAGATTTACAATAGCAACGCATTGCAACACGACCATACCGTAAGCATTTCGCAGAGAAAAGAAGACATCAATTATTATTTCTCCCTGGGTTATTTAACCAACGAGGGTTTAACAGTTGGTGATCAATACAAAACCTTCCGTACCCGTTTCAACCTGGAATCAAAAGTTGCTGATTTCCTGTCGCTTGGTATGAATTTTCAATATTCCAACCGCGATGAAAGTACCGTTCCTGTTAGGTTTGGCGACATCTCGTCTACCACACCATGGGGTTCTTTCTATCAGGCAGATGGCGTAACGATCAGGCAGAGTCCGAATGATGACCCCGGATCCAATACACATCCATTCCTTGACCAGGCTTATACCAAACGTTTGTATAAGTACGATGATTTCTTTGCATCTCTTTTTGCCAAAGGAAAACTGCCTTTTGGCTTTTCCTACCAGATTAACTTCACTCCTCGTTATGATGTGTTGCGCGAATACCAGCATATCTCATCACAAAAGCCTGATGTAGCTGCGAGAAAAGGTATTGTAGACAGAAGAAACCAGACAGTTTATTCCTGGCAGTTGGATAATATCCTGCGCTGGAATAAGAAAATCGGTCAGCACAGCATCGAAGCCACTTTCCTGGTCAATGCAGAAAAATTCCAATCCTGGAATACCAATGTTCACGCAGAGAACTTCCTGCCGAATGACAATTTAGGGTACAACAATATTCAGTCAGGAACCCAGGCTCCGGTTGTATCAAGTGATGACCAATATGAAACAGGCGATGCATTAATGGCGCGTGTGAATTATAATTACAACCAGCGTTACTTCTTTACCGGAACAATCAGGCGCGACGGATATTCTGCATTTGGACAGGAAAACCCAAGAGCCACCTTCCCTTCTATTGGTTTGTCTTGGGCAATCAGTGAAGAAAAATTCATGAAGTCAACTACCAAATGGCTTGATTATGCCAAACTGAGACTTTCCTATGGAGAGAATGGTAACAGGCAGATTGGCCGCTATGCAGCCCTGTCAAACCTTTCATCAGGAACTTATAATTTCATTACAACCGGCGGTGCAGTGTACAATACGGCATATGTAGCAGGAACCAGCCTCGCGAATCCAGCTTTGAAATGGGAAAGAAACAGCTCTATCAATTACGGGCTTGACTATTCTATTTTAAAAGGAAGAATCACCGGTTCATTTGATTATTATACCAGAACAACCAAGGATTTGCTGGTTAACCGCTCCTTACCTACAGTTACCGGATTCACTTCCATCCTGGCAAATCTGGGTGAAGTAGAGAACAGGGGATTTGAATTCACTGTAAGTACCGTGAATATGCGCAAAACCAATTTCACCTGGAATACCACTTTCTCTATCTGGTCCAATAAAAACAAGATTGTTCACTTGTATGGCCTCACACCTGATATAGATCCTGCAACAGGAAAAACAACGGGCTATTCAGAAAAAGATGACATCAATAACAACTGGTATATTGGACATAGCATTACAGCAATCTATGATTACCCTGTACAGGGTGTATGGCAAACTGCAGATGTGGCTTTGGCCAAATCATACGGATTTCAGCCAGGTGATATGAGATTGACAGATGGCAATGGTGATGGAAAATATACCGTTGCGGATAAAAGGTTTATTGGCGATGCCGTACCGGATTATTCATGGAACCTGAGAAATGAATTCAAAATTTATAAAAATTTCGATTTCTCTTTCACACTATATGCCAAAATGGGTCAGTTAACCCGCTTTAACGAAGCAACCAATGGTGAAAAAAACCAGGGACTTGCCTTCTATGATCGTATCAACTTTTACCAGGTGCCTTACTGGACTCCTTCCAATCCTTCAAATGAATATGGAAAACTGTATGGTACAAGAGGCGGTGGTGTAAACTGGAACAATTACAAAAAGTCTTCCTTTCTTAGGTTAAGCAATATAAGCCTTGCATACACGATCCCATCTGAAATTACCCGGAAGTGGAAAATAGATGCACTGAAGGTTTATTTCAACGTTGTGAATGCAGCTGTATTCTCCAGCTGGAACTACTTCGATCCTGAATATCATGGCAGTGGTAGTATTACTGGTGGTGGTACAAATATTTCTCCAACTCCAATAACTTATAATTTTGGCTTAAATCTTACATTATAAGATAACCACATAAAAAAACATACATGAAAAATTCATATAAAATACTTAATCTCTCTGCTGTCATCATTATAGGGATGGTAGTATTGGAGAGTTGCAAAAAAGACTGGCTGGAACCCAAGCCCCTGTCGTTCTATTCGCCTGAGAACACCCTTACCGACCTTGTAGGTTTTAATGCTGCCTTAAACGGATGTGCAAGAAACTTACGCGACGAATGGTATGGTGATGGTGCTCCCATTATTACTGAAACCATTTTTTCAGAAGTTGCCGTAGAAGGTACCGATGATAAGACAGGACCTGCACAGAATATGGATGTCCAAATTAAACCGGATGCCAATCTCAACAGTGTAGACTTTAATAAAATTGGCTGGTACTGGACACAGGAATGGGTAGGTGTGCGTTTGGCCAATACCATTGTTTCAAGGTTACCTGCGGCCACTTCGATTTCTGATGCCAATAAAAACATCATCCTGGGCAAGGCTTATTTTTATCGTGCTTATGATTATTACCGCTTAACCCACCAGTTTGGAGATGTTCCCTGTCCGCTAAAGGAAATAACCACTGCCAAAACTGATTTTGCCACGGTTAAAAGAGAAGTGATCCTGCAGCGCATGAAAACAGATCTGGAATTTGCTGCAGCGAATGTGCCATGGACTTCAGAAAAAGGAGATGTTAACAAAGGAGCTGTATACCATTTATTGGCAAAAATAGACCTTTCACTGGGCCTGTTCGACGAAGCCATTGCTGCCTGCAATGCAGTCATTAATAATGGTGCCTATAAATTAATGACCAATCGTTTTGGTATTGATGCCGCCGTTACTTCTAAAAATGTTACCTGGGATTTACACCGCCCTGATAACAAAGCAGCTGCAAACAATACGGAAGTATTGTTTCTGGTGACTGACAGATTGGGCGTAGCAAATAACTTTGCCCTTGGTATTCAATCTATGCGCCAGGCTGCCCCGGGTATTTCCATTGCCGGTATCAGAACACCGAATGGCGGTACGGGAATGTCGGCCCTCGCAAATATTGAAATAGACAATATGCAATTGTTTGGACGCGGAATTGGCCGTTGCCGTTCAACTTCTTATCATTATTTTGAAATCTGGGACGATACAAAAGACCTCAGGCATGATTCCACATCCGGAAACTGGATGTATATGGAAAACCTGCGCTACAGTAACCCGGCATTAAAAGGTGTAGACCCTTATTATGGCCAGAGATTACAACTGTACAGTTCAACAGGTACACTTTTATGTTCAGATACCCTACGCCAATGGTATCCATGGCCGCATTATAAAATTTATATCCCTGATACAGAAAATACTCCTATGAGGGGCGGGCATACCGACTGGTATGTGATGCGTTTGGCTGAAACTTATTTGTTACGTGCAGAAGCTTATGCATGGAAAGGACAGAATGATCTTGCCATGGCCGATATCAATGCCGTAAGAACAAGGGCCAAATGTTCTCCTTATACTGTTGCCGCCAATATAAATATTGGAACCGTATTGGATGAAAGAGCCAGGGAACTTTATTATGAAGAAGGAAGAAAAACAGAGTTAACCAGGATTGCTTATATTTTTGCCAAAACAGGACAACCCTACAATGGTAAAGTATATACTGTAGCTAATTTTTCTACTTCTAATTTCATGGTAGACAGAATTCTCGAAAAAAATATATTTTATAAAAAGAATTTTGTGACGATCCACCAGGATATGATGAAGATTAGCCCATTCCATGTATTGTGGCCAATACCACAATCTGCCATTGACGGTAATTCAGATGGACGAATCAACCAGAATATCGGTTATTCGGGTGCAGATTTGAATGTGGCACCATTGGATAAAATACCTGAATAAAATTGGTAGTTGAGTATATTAAACATTGAGCAATGCCACACTTTAGTGTGGCATTCTCTTTTCGAAATTTGCTTAGTGAAACAAAAAATCATCTTCTATGCGCATCATTCAAAAAATAATACTGTTCGCTGGCATGCTCATTATTGCCGGCGGATTAATTGCTCAGCCGTCTAAAAAAAAGCCGCTATCCCAGATCATTGACAGTGCCTTGTTGAAAGCGGTTGCCCAATACAAATACCTCGGGGATCATTTACCTGCAGGTCAGCTGCCACAAAATTATAACCCGCTTACAAAAAAATTACAAACCAGCAATTCAAGCTGGTGGTGCAGTGGTTTCTATCCGGGTTCTCTCCTATACCTGTATGAGTATTCGAAAGACAATAGCTTATTAACAGAAGCCGAAAAAGTGCAAAAATTACTGGAGAAAGAACAGTTCAACAAAGGCACCCACGACCTTGGCTTTATGATGTATTGCAGTTTTGGCAATGCCAACCGTTTAAAACAGGATAAAGCCAATGAATCGATTTTATTGAACAGTGCCAAATCCTTGTCCACCCGATTCAATCCTGCCATTGGTTGCATCAAATCATGGGACCATGGAAAATGGAATTATCCGGTGATTATTGACAATATGATGAACCTGGAATTATTGTTCTGGGCAACCAAATACACCGGCGATTCTTCCTATTATAAAATAGCGGTAACCCATGCCAACACAACCATGAAGAATCATTTCAGGCCGGATTATAGCTCGTATCATGTAGTAGACTATGCGGCAGATGGAAAACTACTTGCAAGGGTAACCCACCAGGGTTATGCAGATTATTCTTCCTGGGCAAGGGGTCAGGCCTGGGGACTTTATGGTTATGTGGTAATGTATCGCTGTACAAAAGATCCAAAATACCTGACCCATGCCAATAAAATTGCCCAGTATATTCTCACACATCCAAGTATTCCGGAGGATAAAATTCCTTTCTGGGATTATCATAGTCCGGAAATACCAGCAACTTACCGGGATGCTTCTGCAGCAGCCATTACTGCTTCTGCCCTCCTGGAATTAAGCAGGTATGCCGGTAGTGAAAAGAGCGGGTATTATGTAAACTATGCTGAAAAAATTATCCGTTCCCTGTCAAGTCCAACCTATACAGCACCCTATGGAGAGAATGGAGGTTTTCTGTTGAAACATGGTACTGGTCATTTGCCCGGCAACTCAGAAATTGACGTAGCCCTGTCCTATGGCGACTATTATTATATAGAAGCACTGATGCGCTACAAGGCCCTGAAAACCCAATAGCCGTATTGCATACAGATGAACGGGTGGCATATCAGTCAGTAGCCTGTTCATCTGTATTTTTCTGCAACATTTTTACGAAAACGTTTTCTTTATTTTCGTCAATTTCGTATATTAGACCTGCGATTGCCTGCCGGAGAGGGCTTAAAATTCTTTCTTTTTTTTATGAGTAATATTAACCTAAAACGCCTTTCAGAAGAGTTGGGCTTATCGATTTCATCGGTATCCAAAGCTTTGAGAGATAGCTATGAAATAAGCGCAGCTACTAAAAAAAGGGTTTTAGCGATGGCTGAAAAGCTCAATTATCAGCCAAATCCTTTTGCCAGCAGTTTACGCAGAAAAAAAAGCATTACGATTGCCGTGGTTATTCCTGAAATTGCCAATAATTATTTTGCCCTCGCCATCGATGGCATTCAACTTATTGCCCAGCAAAAAGGCTACCATGTACTTACCTATTTAACCCATGAAGACGTGCGCAATGAAGAATCAACCGTAAGGCATTTGCAGGGTGGGCGTGTTGATGGTGTACTCGTTTCTCTATGCAGCGATGGGGCCCATGGCAAGCACCTGCTTTCTTTGCAGGAAACCGGTATCCCCATTGTTTTTTTTGATCGTGTACCTGAATTACAGGGCTGCCCTACCGTTACTACGGATGATTTTGACAGCAGCTTTAATGCAACAGAACACCTGATTAAAGCGGGTTGTAAAAAAATAGCTTATTTATGTGTGTCAGGTGGCTATTTATCTACTACACATAACAGGATGAAGGGCTATCTGGCTGCCCTAAAAAAATATGCCCTGCCGGAAGATGCCAAATTGATCATCGAATGCAGCAATGACGATGCTGCCAATCTGCACCTGCTCAAAAATGTATTCAGGAAAAAAAACAGGCCGGATGGAGTGGTTTCTTCCGTAGAAAAGCTTGCCATTTCTACTTATTATGCCTGTAATGAAATCAATTTAAAGATTCCCCAGCAATTGAAAGTAATCAGTTTCTCCTGTCTTAGAACTGCTTCCCTCTTCTCGCCTTCCCTGTCTACCATTACTCCTCCCGCTTTTGAAATAGGCAAGGAATCGGCTTCCATGCTGTTTAGAATGATTGAAAAGAAAATATTCGTTAACAGGGTAGATAAAGTGGTATTAAAAGGAACTTTGATTGAGAGAAACAGTTCAAAGTAAACCCAAGCATCCCACTTTTGCAGTACCCTTTGTAATCCTTATTGCTACCGGCTTATTTACCATACCAAAGTGGCTACAGCCTGAGGATTTAAAAGCAGGTTGACCGTTTTTTGCTGATAGCCAACAAAAAAAATCCGGATGGCTGTAGCATTATTTAATACAATCAAAACAGTTTTTCCTTCCGGGGTTTTAAATGCAACATTGGGGAGGTCGGTTGATAAGGTTGATTCAATTCTTACAGAACCGGGCCTCACAAATTTTGCGGCATGGGCAATCACATAATAGGCGGGGTTATAGCTGACTTTATTTTTATCTATTGTAACTGCACCCAGGCAATTTTTACAACCTCCTCTTTCTGTATAAGGCTTTAATTCAGGGTTGGAAGAAAGATTCCATTCCACTACTGTTTTGCACCAGTTCCTTGTTGCGCCGATGACCAGGTTTT